>JBJOPA010000305.1:0-30554 GCA_046051005.1 Bacteroidota bacterium | reverse complement strand
AGGTTTGAAAAAAAATCTATTTCCGATTGGAAAAAAATAACCATTTTTGTAGCAAAATTTTGAAAATGAGAAAATATTTGACCTATTTTTTGATGGGTTTGTTGGTCGTTGGACTCACCCTTTTGACCCAAGTGGGCGGCGTTGTTTGGTTGCTTAGTTTCGGTGCGTTCCATTTGTTGCAACGCAATTGGAAAACCGACATTTGGCTGCATCGTTGGGTGCGATGGGTGGCGCACAGCACCATTTTTTTTCTGTTCTATGCTGGCGTTACGTTTTGGTTGGTTCCTGCGGTGGCGCAATCGTGGTTTGGCAAAGTCAAATTGCCCGACATCGGCGAAAATCCGCACCTTCGCCCCGCCAATTCCTTGACGGCGTGGCTCAATCGGAACTATGTGTTGCCCGAATTGCGCGACTTGGCACTCAAAACCAGCGAAGAATTTGGACAAACCTTTGCAGGCGCGACCGTGACCTATCTCGAAGGTAGTTTCCCGTTTGGCAATTACGCCATGTTGCCGCATTTGACGCACAGAGGCAAACAATTGGACATCGCTTTTTGTTACACCGACGCAAAAACGGGTCGCCCCGTCAACGACATTCCTTCCACGTCGGGTTATGGCGTGTTTGAAGACCCTAAAATTGGGGAAACCAACACTTGCGATTTTTGTAAAAAAGAAAATCAAAAATATGATTTGGCAAAATACTTGACCTTTGGCAGTCATGCCGACGACTTGAAATTTGACCTCGCCCGCACGCGAAGCCTTTGCGTATTGTTCATCAAAAAGAATACGATTGGCAAAGTCCTCATCGAACCGCATTTAGAACAGCGATTGGGCTTGGCAAGTTTCGGAAAAGTACGTTTTCACGGTTGTCAAGCCGTCAGACACGACGACCATTTTCATATTGAAATTTATTAAAAAATGAAACGCATCATCACCTAAAAAAAAGTGAAAAAAGAAAACCAACCCAACCGTTTTGAGGTCTTAAAAATTGCGAATTTCCGCAATTACATCATCGCCCGAGTTGCTGCCACTTTTGGCGTGACGATGCTTTCAACCATCGTTTTCAAACAAGTTTTTGACCTCACCAAAGACGAATGGGCGGTGGGTTTGATTGGCGCGGCGGAGTTTATTCCGTTTTCCGTCGTCATTTTGTATGCGGGCTATTTGACCGATATTTTTGACCGTCGCCACATCATTCAGATTTGCAATACGATTTATGCGTTTGCGGCATTTGGCTTGTTTTGGTACTCTTTGCACAGCGAAACCTTGTTGAAATCCTACGGTTTGCTTCCGATTTATGGTTTTATGTTTGTGATTGGAACGGTACGCGGTTTTTTGTCGCCTGCGCAAAGTGCATTCATGCCGATGCTGATTCCGAAGGAAAAACTAAGCGAAGGCATCAATTTTGGGACAATGGTTTGGCATTTTAGTGCCATTTGTGGACCTGCGGCTGCGGGTTTATTGTATGCCTATCAAGGTGCATCGGCGGTTTATGGCACTACTTTTTTCTTGGCGATGGTTTCTGTATTGATGTTTTTTAGAATACGAATTTTGAATCCGCCGCGCATCGAAACCCGAAAAGAGGGCGCGTTGCAAAGCATTTCCAAAGGTTTGCGATTTGTGTTCGACAATCAAATTATTTTAGGTTCTATTTCTTTGGATATGTTTGCGGTGTTGTTTGGCGGCGCGGTGGCGATGTTGCCCGCTTACGCCGAAAAAATATTGATGACCGATGCCGTTGGCTACGGTTGGTTGCGGGCAGCCCCTGCGATGGGCGCGTTTTTGATGGGTTGGGCGATTACACGGTGGCAGCCTCGCGTAGGCGCGGGACGCATTTTGTTGTGGTCGGTGGCAGGTTTTGGCGCGGCGACGCTGGTTTTTGCCTTGTCAGGCAATTTCTTTTTGTCGTTTGTGGCGTTGGCATTGACGGGCGCATTCGACAACGTAAGTATGGTGATTCGGGGCATTATTGTTCCAAAATATACGCCCGACGAAATGCGCGGGCGCGTGGGCGCAGTCAACGGTTTGTTTATCGGGTCGTCTAACGAATTGGGGGCTTTTGAGTCGGGTTTTGCGGCGCGTATGATGGGTTTGCAACCGTCGGTCATTTTTGGCGGATTGATGACGCTCATCGTCGTTGCCCTCACGTGGCGAAAAGCTCCGAAATTGCGCGATTTAGATTTATAAAAATACAAAAAATAGCCCCCCCCCAGTATTGTCCCCCCCCAGCCCCCCCGAAGGAAGGGAGATAAGCCTTTTGAAACGATTTTGATATTTTTTAAAAAAGAAAACCAATGGGAAAAGATTTTTTTAATCCTTTGAATCCAGACAATTCGGCGCAAATAGCGGCAATCCAGCAATGGTTTGCCTTGTTTTGGGCAAAAAAAACGGACGGATACTGGGGGGGGGCAATTTCTGACGAAAATTTGCACATCGAAACGCAACATTGCGGTGAATCGGGTTGTCTTTACTCCGAAACGCTTTTGACTTTCCGTGAAAAAATAGAAAATGAAGTCGAAAAAATCCATTATTTTCGCATCAAAAAACCTTTGGTGTTTATCCGAAAATACGATTTCACCGAACTCCAATCCGTTGAGTCGCCACACGCAGGCGCGCACAAACACGGATAATCATATAAATTCAATCCACCATTCACACATTCCATTAAATTGATTTTTTGTTAATATATTTTAAAACAAAAAAAAATAATTCAAAAAGATTGTACATTTACGCCATCATTTAGTTGTGTTTTATATCGTGACTATCTAATTACCGAGAAAAGTTTTATAAAAAAAAATCTGTTGAAATGATGATAAAGTTTATCCGTTTTTGCGTTGCCCTGTGGCTGGTTTCGAGTGCAGCAATCGCAACTGCCCAAACCGAAAAACGCGGCGACCAATTTGTTGACAAATTCCGTCAACTCGAAGAAACATTGCCAACCCCAAATGCCTATCGCACCGCTTCGGGCGCGCCAGGTCACGAATATTGGCAACAACAAGCCGATTACAAAATGTCACTCGTCTTGGACGATGAAAAACAACGTTTGGACGGCGACGAAACCATCACTTATACCAACAATTCGCCAGACGTGTTGACCTATTTGTGGTTGCAACTCGACCAAAACAACCACGACTCAAAAGGCGTAGCCACCGTGACCGACCAATCCGACTTGGGGCAAAAACCCAATATCGGAGCCGCCAGTCGCTTGTTTCCGACCGATGATTATGGATTCAAAATCATGTCTGTCACCAACGAACAAGGCGGAGATTTAAAATATCGCATCGTCGAAACCATGATGCGCGTCGAATTGCCACGCCCGTTGAAAAAAGGCGAAAAATTTTCGTTCAAAATCAAATGGTGGTTCAATATCATTGACCGTATGCGCGTAGGCGGACGCTCTGGTTGGGAACATTTTGAAGAAGAAGACAACTATCTCTACACCATCGCGCAGCATTATCCGCGCATGTGCGTCTATTCGGACGTGACGGGTTGGCAACACAAACAGTTTTTGGGCGCGGGCGAGTTTACGCTTTCGTTTGGCAACTACGAAGTTCGATTGACCGTTCCTGCCGACCATATTGTGGGCGCAACAGGCACTTTGCAAAATGCCGCACAAGTGTTGACTCCATTGCAACAAGACCGTTGGAAAAAAGCGCAAAACGCATTCGACAATCCCGTGTTGATTGTCACCGAAGGCGAAGCGCGAGAAATGGAAAAAACAAAGTCGAAAGAGAAAAAAACTTGGGTTTTCAAAGCCGAAAATGTGCGCGATGTCGCATTTTGTAGCTCGCGTAAGTTTATTTGGGACGCAATGGCGGTCAAACAAGCACAAGGCGGCGCAAACGTGATGGCAATGTCATATTACCCGAAAGAAGGCAATCCACTTTGGGAAAAATATTCTACAAAAGCCGTTGCCCATACTTTGAAATGGTATTCGCATCATACTTTTGACTATCCGTATCCCGTTGCGATTTCGGTTCACACCAATCAGATTGGTATGGAATATCCGATGATTTGTTTCAACGGCGGTCGCCCTGAAAAAGATGGAACGTATTCGGAACGCACCAAATACGGTATGATTTCGGTGATTATTCACGAAGTCGGTCACAACTATTTCCCGATGATTGTCAATTCTGACGAACGCCAATGGACTTGGATGGACGAAGGTTTGAACTCGTTTTTAGAGTTTTTAGCAGAACAACAATGGGAACGTGACTATCCGTCGCGTGGATTTCCTGCAAACATCACCGATTATATGAAAGGCGACCCTGCGCGTTTGGAACCCATCATGACCAACTCCGAATCGTTGCGACAGTTTGGCAACAATGCCTATTCAAAACCCGCTACGGCACTCAATATTTTGCGTGAGACAGTGATGGGAAGAGAAAATTTTGATTATGCTTTCAAAACATACGCCAATCGTTGGAAATTTAAATCGCCAATGCCTGCCGATTTTTTCAGAAGCATGGAAGATGCGTCGGCAATTGATTTAGATTGGTTTTGGCGCGGTTGGTTTTTCACGACCGAATATGTGGACGTTGCCATTGCCGACGTGAAAACCGTTCGATTTATCGGGAAAGATTTAGAGGCAGAAGTTGATGGAAAACGCAGCGATGCAAAAGCCAAAATGCGCTCTATCATTTCGGTTCGCAATGAAAAAGAAATCAAGCAAACCCAAGACGAAAAAGACAAGGAATTGCGCGATTATTACTCTGACGACGACGTGATTAACGTTTCCGCGCTCGACCGCGAAGATGCAGAAAAAGCCGTTGCCGCACTTTCACCCGAAGAAAAAGCGGTGTTGGAAGGAAAATATACGTATTACGAAGTAACTTTTGAAATGAAAGGTGAATTGTTATCGCCTGTCATCGTTGAATTGCAATTTGCAGACGGCACGTCGGAATATCAAAACATTCCTGCTGAAATTTGGAAATTGGGCGGTAAAAAAGTGAAAAAAGTGTTCAGAACGACGAAAGAAGTGAAGCGCATTCAACTCGACCCGTACCTCGAAACGGCAGACGTTGATGTCAGCAACAATGCGTATCCATCGCAAGCTGCGCCGCCGACTCGTTTTGAATTGTTTAAACAAAATCCTGCGGGCGCACGCGAAAATCCAATGCAACGCGCCAAACGCAACGAGAAATTGAAGAAGAATTAAAAAAAGAAGATTAAAGAAATTAAAAATTAAATTAAGGTTTAAAAGTATTTAGGGTGAGCCGCGCAATTCGTTGCGCGGCTTTTTTTATCGTCAAAAATGCCCCCCCCCAGTATAATTGTCTATTTTTGAAAAAAAAAAGGGCGTTTTCAAAAAAAAATGTAATTTTGTTCATCGTTTTTTATAACAAAATACTCGAAGAGAAATTAAAACATTAAAAAAAAATGAGTATTGCTACGACCAACGGCATTACGGTTCGCGTACATGTCGAATATCAATCGGAATATTCTTTTCCAAAACAAGGTACTTTTTTATATACCTATCGCATCGTCATCGAAAATGATTCGCCCGATACGGTTCAATTGTTGCACCGTTTTTGGAACATCAAGGAGTTGGGGTTGCCGCTCCGCAGCGTGAATGGCGAGGGCGTGGTGGGTGAAAAACCCGTCATCGAATCTGGTGAAAAATTTACATACGAATCGTGGACAGAAATGAACGCGGAGTTGGGGACGATGGAAGGCTGCTATTTGATGCAGCGCATGACAGATTTGACGGTGTTTGAGGTCAAGATTCCGCGATTTTCGTTGACATTTCCTTTCAAAAACAATTAAAATTTGTTTTCCTTTCGGGAAAGGGCAAAAAAAAACTGTCCGAGTTGAGGAATTTTCTTTTTGACGAGCAAATTCCCCAACTTGACAGTAACTCATAACCATTTAAAATTTAATTCAAAACTTACATAATTGCTTATGTTCGTCGTGTTGTTCATAGCGCGATGTTTCTTGTTTTTTTTACAAAACAACAAAACAAATACGCAGTGTTGTAAGACTCGCCTCAAGAGGCTGTATTCGTAGTGTATTGCTTTCAAGTAAGATTCATACTTCGGGGATATTTTTTCAAATATACAAAAAGTAAGGTGCTTGTTGGGTTAAAAGCCAATAAAAGAACTGACTGAAAACTAAAAAATTGTAGAGTAAATTTTAAATTCTGAAAAACACTTTGGCTTTCAAGACCTAAAACATAAGATTCGAGTAATAAAATTTTATTGTAGCCAACCTTAGTCAGACGCAAGATTCGATGTGAACTTTTTTTATCAATTTTAAGTAAGACCGTAATTAAAAAACAACTGTGACACAGACGCGCTGTTGTTTTTTGTTCGTTATTATGACGCAAAGATACAGCGATGGGAACACGAATGTCAAGGGTAGAAAATAAAGTTTTTTAAAGCCGATATATAATCAACTGATTATAAGATAAATACATTCACATTTTTTATGAATAAATTTTTATTTAATTCAATAAAAAACTTTATATATTCATTTTTTTACTACACAAGGGTTATTTTTAGAATTACAAATTAAACACATCTAATAGAATGAGTGTTGCACGAGTGTCATTTTTTTTCAAAAATGCTTGATTCAAATTTTCAATTTATAATGTATTGATAATTTGTGGAATTACAGATTTTATAAATCTGCGTGCAAATATAATCTATTTATAATCAACGTGTTAGCTTTTTTGTATTTTTTTTTAATTTTTCTGATTTTTTTTTACAATTGGTCAAAAAGTGTTACCCCCCAGTATGTTTGTTTTTGTGACAGTCAAAAGCGTGCTTTTGGTTGTCTTTTTTGTTTTCGTGGTTTGTGTTTTTCAATTCCAATGTGGTGCGGTGAAAAGGACGGCGGCGGTGAAACAGTGCTTGATACAACTGGATTTCAATTCCAATGTGGTGCGGTGAAAAGGACGGCGGCGGTGAAACAGTGCTTGATACAACTGGATTTCAATTCCAATGTGGTACGGTGAAAAGGCAAAAAAAAGCATGTGGGATAAGTATAAAAAATACATTTCAATTCCAATGTGGTGCGGTGAAAAGGGGGGCAAAAGTCGGCAGTTGAACACCAGATATTATTTCAATTCCAATGTGGTGCGGTGAAAAGAAAAAATGTCGTTTATCATATCAGCGTCAGAAACGTATTTCAATTCCAATGTGGTGCGGTGAAAAGCGTTTTCAAAACTAATTGCGTAGTCATCAAAAAGATTTCAATTCCAATGTGGTGCGGTGAAAAGACATTCAACCCTAAAAGGGGTAGATTTAACTTTAAGTATTTCAATTCCAATGTGGTGCGGTGAAAAGTATCCAAAATGCGGAGTAATTATGACCAAGCAGGGGTATTTCAATTCCAATGTGGTGCGGTGAAAAGGTTATCAGTACAGTCCGACTTACAAAAAAAAGCAATATTTCAATTCCAATGTGGTGCGGTGAAAAGAATTAGAGCTTCATTGAAAGCAAAAAAAGATGAGCTATTTCAATTCCAATGTGGTGCGGTGAAAAGTTTTTTTTCAAAAACGGAAGTCGTTTTTGGTTTGAATTTCAATTCCAATGTGGTGCGGTGAAAAGAACTAATGACATTTTTGAAAACGTCGCTTTTCGTTCGATTTCAATTCCAATGTGGTGCGGTGAAAAGCTTTCTGCTTCGCTATGTACAACCGTTTCCTTTCCATATTTCAATTCCAATGTGGTGCGGTGAAAAGATGGTGGGCATTTATTGAAACCGCAAAACACCCACCTATTTCAATTCCAATGTGGTGCGGTGAAAAGCAAGCCCCTCCATTCTTTCCAGCATTTTTTGGGAAAATTTCAATTCCAATGTGGTGCGGTGAAAAGAAATTAAGACAATTTAGTCGAACTTGACATAAAGTCATTTCAATTCCAATGTGGTGCGGTGAAAAGTGAGACCGCGACTACGACTATTCCTCTTTCGAAAGAATTTCAATTCCAATGTGGTGCGGTGAAAAGGATTTGCAAATGCTTTTGCGTTATTTTCAGATTCGGATTTCAATTCCAATGTGGTGCGGTGAAAAGTTACAAGTAAGTCTTGCCGAAGCAATGTCTAAAATATTTCAATTCCAATGTGGTGCGGTGAAAAGAAAAATTATCAACGCCAAAAATATATCCTGTTTCTTATTTCAATTCCAATGTGGTGCGGTGAAAAGCCCCAATGTTTTTTCTTCCATGTGGAGTTTTACGTATTTCAATTCCAATGTGGTGCGGTGAAAAGGAAATGATGATGCCTTCCCAAACCGCGCAATCGTTATTTCAATTCCAATGTGGTGCGGTGAAAAGTTCTTTTGCCAACTCATAAAATAAATCATTTTGAGCATTTCAATTCCAATGTGGTGCGGTGAAAAGATGCAATGGCGAGGCTAAATGAGATGCAAAAAGAAATTTCAATTCCAATGTGGTGCGGTGAAAAGAGCGTACACAAACGCTTTTAACAATGCGCTAATAAAGTTTCAATTCCAATGTGGTGCGGTGAAAAGTCAATATCGTTCCCAACGCGACAAACCTGTTGATAGTTTCAATTCCAATGTGGTGCGGTGAAAAGCCGTTGATATTAAAAATCAACAACACAATTTTATTACGCAAAGGTAATAATTATCAACAAAATAAAAAACATTTTAAGCATTTTTCTAAAAAAAACAAATCTTATTCCGTCTCAAAAATTATAAAGACTGAAAACAAACAACACAATTGCGTCGAACCTCAATCATACAATTTACACAAGAGACCGACAACAACTCATAAATCATTGATAAACAAAACATTATAAACAACAACACCCCAAACACAAACACAAATAACCCCACCAAAACACCCAACAAAACAACACCTACTACTTTTTATACAAAAATACTATAAAAATGCCCCCCCCCCAGTATAAACACTATAAAAACACGTCGGTACTGTTTTTTTCGATGCCAATGACCGTTTTTTCAAGCCATTTCTCGTCCCGACTCGCGAAAATAATGAAACTATCTTCCGCCTCATTCAAAATCTTTTTGGCTTCTAATTTCAACTCCAACAACTGAACTTTTGTCAATTCGCCCTCAAAAACGGAGTTCTGAATCCAATGCAAATAGCGACGACACAGCTTTAACATTTTGCCCACGCGCTTTTCGCCACAATCATATACGGCAATTACATACATTTTCAAAAAAATTTTATTTAACAATACAATATTTTCAATATACAAACGTTCTTATAAAGTGTCTAACACACTTACTAAAAAATTTTTATCCAAAAATTAAATCTATTAAATTTATGAAAAAAGTATTCTTTGATGTCTTCGAGTATCTAAAAGACATTACCCCACTCTCTGCCGACAAAAAAAAAGAGGCAGAAGTTGCCATTGCCACCCTTAAACGCTTGTTTCCGCCCAAACCCGCCATCAGCAAACAGGATTTTGTTTCCCTCCGAAAGAAAGGAGAACAGCGCGAATTGCTGGCACATGCCTATGCGAGGGTATTTCAAATGTATCCAAAGTATTTACCTGATTACATGAGTTATGAAAAGTTCGTATCCTTGCGAGAACTCAACAATCAGTTACTTGACTTTAAGGATAGTGGCTTACACGAATTGAACGAAATCTGTATGCTTGTGGCGGGATTGAGCGGTGCAGAAGAGTTGACGGTGCAGTCTTTGTATCTTGAAAATGCGATTGTAGCCTATAAGAACAAGGACAAAGAGGCAATCAACGCCATCAATGCTTTTAAGGAAGTGGACCCTAATAGAGGCGGCGCGCAGACAAAAGAAAGAAATAGTCGTAAAAAAACTTAATTCATAAAACAAAAGGTGCTATTTGTGGTCAAATGTGGTTGCAAATAGCACTTTTTTTTGTTTTATTGTATAAAAATTTAATTTCAATACGTACCGTCAGATACGAATACGTACCGTTAAGATACGAATACGTACCGTTAAGATACGAATTCGTACCATCAAGATACGAATTCGTACCGTCAAGATATGAATTCGTACCGTCAAAATACGAATACGTACCGTCAAGATACGAATTCGTACCGTCAAGACACGAATTCGTACCGTTAAGATACGAATTCGTACCGTCAGATACGTAATTTTTCTTTTTCTATCTTGTCAATGAACTTTTTGAACGTTTTGTAACGTTTTTTGATGCCCCCCCAGTATTGTCCCCCCTCAATCCCCCCGAAGGGGGGAGGCACACAAAAATATTGTTTGCAAACCTCCCCCCTTCGGGGGAATTGAGAGGGGACAACACGTAAAACATCAACACACAAATCACAAAGTTACCACCAAATTTTGAATGGCTTGTATTGTGGTTCGATACCGAGAATATATTTTTGTAATTTATAACATTCCAACTTGATGAGATGTTTATAACTTACACTTTTGTTGAGGGTTCGATGTTTAATGGTTTCATCGAGTCTGGTTTGCCAATCTTTTGCAAAGATTTGTTTTCCTGATTGATTGAGGAGACAAGAATTTAGATTTTTATCAAAATGTTTTTCTTGAATTTCTTTTTTATTAAACAGTTTAAAGATTGCCCTGTCCACCAAAATGGGTTTAAACAATTCCGCTACGTCCAATGCAAGGGAATATCGTCTTGCGCCCGGTTCGTGTAGATACGAAATAGTTGGATTGAGTTGTGTATGATAAATCTGCCCCAACACGACGGAATAACACATCATATTTCCGAAAGAGATAAGGGAGTTTATTTCATTACTGGGGGGCATTTTGGTACGATTTCCCATCGTAAAATCGTTGATAATGCCATCAAAAGCGGCGTAATAGACTTGTCTGCAATTGCCTTCAATGCCCATGAGTTGTGGCACGTCGTTACAGTCGTCAATGGCTTTTCGATAGGTTTCGATTTGTTGAATGAGTGGTTCAAAATCTCTTCCTCTTGCGTCATAATACTTTAAATTTTTAAGCATATTGAAGGTTGCGCCTTCAATAAATGCTTTTGCGATGTGCATTCTTTTTGTTGGGTCGAGATATGCTTTTGTTTGTTCTATTTGTGCTTTTCCTGCCAATAGTTTATCCTTTGGCATAAAAGACCCTGTGTAATGCTCATAATAATCAAAGAAATGTACGGCAATGGATTCCTTTCCCAACAGATTGTAGAGTGCGGAATTTGCATCAACGGAGCCAAAAATGAATAGGTCTGCGATGGTTTCGATGGGGAGGTGTTTTGGTGGCAATAAGTTTCCGTCTTTGTCTTGTGGGGCAAAGCAGAGTGTATTGTCCTTTCTAGTCATTCTTCCAGGATTGAAGAGGTAATAAGTTCTTTTCATTTTTTGATTTTAGATGATAAAGAATTTAAAAAAATGGGTTTTATACTGGGGGGGGGTGTGTTTATTCATCGGCGTAACAAAAATCAGCATACGAACAGCTTTTGCAGACTGTTTTTTTAAGAACAGGCGGACAATTTTGTTGTTGAATGATATGTTGAATCTCTATTTCCCATTTTTGAATTTCTATTTCATCGTCGTCGGAAAGGAACACTTCTTTTTTAATACGTTGTTTAGGATATTCGATGACACCCGTTGCATTTTCGATACCATTTCGTTTCAAAACGAATAGATAATACTTAACTTGTGCGACGTGTGCGTCTTCCATTTTCGGCGATTTCTTAATTTCATGTACGACTTTGTTTTTGGGGTCGTAGAAATCAATTTTAATCCCATCGAATGCGATTTCTGTATATTTTTCCGAGCGTTGCGGATATGTGTATTCGCCGACGAGTCGTCCTTCTGTGACGATTTCGGAGGTGTGTTCCATTTCAATATTATGCGCCGACAACCAAACTTTTCTGTGGCACAATTTGAAATAATTGATTAAGGTAGCCGTGATGTGACGCATGGGTGGTGGCGGTTAATAAAAACGTTACATAAATTCGTCTCTTTCTCTTGGTATCCTGAATCCTGTTTCAAAAGAATATACCCCTTGATTTCCATCAATGTAAGTGATTGTAGTTGCTACTTTTTTATCATCACCAATGTAAATATCCATTGTTCTTAAATAAAATTGTTTTTTACCTTTTTCTACCAAATAGATTGGTATAACAATAGATTTTTCATTTTTAAGTGTTTGATAGTTCAACCAACTATTAAAATATGGATTTTCTGGTTTTTCTATAAACACCGTTTCTTGTCCTGTAATATCTCGACTTTTCCATTCTCCTGCATTTTCATCATCTTCTTTTACGGAAACCCGTCCTCCTATTAACCAATTTTCAATAAAAAATTCTTTTAGTAATTTAGCGTTTTCTTTTTCTTTTATTGTAAAAATGGATTCTTTTTGATATACTTTATTGATAAACGCAACAAAATCACCTGCACTATATTTTTTGTCAACTTCTACTTCTTCAATGGTTTTTGTAAGTGCGTCATGTGGAATCCATTGATTTACTTCTTTTTTAAATGTTCCATAAGGTGCGGGATATAACTTATCTCCTTTCTTTGGAATGACGATATGTAATTGCCCGACATTATTATCAAATCGGCAGAGTCTCCCCGCTCTTTGAACCAATCTATCTATTGGACAAATATCAGAAATCATCCAATCTGTACTAATGTTTACACTCATTTCCCCAATCTGTGTCAGAATAGCAATACCTTTTCTATGTTTAGCGTCTTTGCCAAGCATTTCTAATAACAACGTTTCTTTTGCTTTCTTGTCTGCTTCCACAAATCGACTATGATATACAATGGGTTCTTTGCCCTTTTTTCTGAACCATTCGTAGTATTGAATAGCACGGTCAACGGTATTGGCATAAACAATCACCGCATCTTGTACTAATGCTTCTGATAATAATGTTTCCATTTCGCCCTCAATCATTTCAAAATCATCAATAATTTTTTTTACATGACAGCGCGGTCTATCCAAATCACTTTTGTCTTCTTTAATTTCTTTTATTTCGTAGCCTGTTTTGCGATAAAACTGAATAGAGGACTCTGGTAGCGATGCACTCATCAACATAACAGGTACGTTCCACTTGTATAATGCCCTTAAAAGTACTTGAATATTGGCTTGTGTGAAGGCATCATAAAAGTCAGCTTCATCAATCACCAAACAACTATTCATCAAGTTGAATAATATTTGGTGGTGGTCTTCTTTTGTTAGTGTCAATGCCATTAATAGGTGGTCAATTGTACAAACTGTAACTGGGGCGAACAATCTTCTTGCAAGGTCATGTTCGTTTCGAGCATATTGCATTGTGATTGATTTCGTTTTTAACGCATCATCAAATCGCGTTTGCCATGCCGTTGAATGGTACAAGCCCGTAGCAGACAGCGTTTCTGTTACATTAATCGCCAACGCATTAGAAGTAAATCTCGTAGGCATTGCAATCACCAAACGTTCTGCTCTTTTGTCTTCAATCTGTTTTTGCGCCCACAACAGAGAGGCATCAGTTTTTCCTGCTCCCGTAGGCGCACGCATGAGTAAAAACGAATCTTTCCAATGTTCTTCTACAATTTGCTGAACATTTCGTTTTGTACTGTGCGGGAACTTATACGTAAACTTTTTTAAAATAATTTCCTCATTGGGATTTCCTTCTTTTGCACTTGCCCATTGGTCTGCTGCCACCAGCCAAGCACGAACGCCTGATACTGGGGGGTAGCATTTTAAGGTTGCATCGAAATCGTTTTCCGCCGTATTACCATTCACATTTTTTCTAGATTCTTTTCTTAAAGCTTTCCAAATATCGTAACCCTCTTCTTTAAAGTCTTCTTTCCATCTTCTTTCATGATTCATATTTAATTTTCCATGATGTGCGGCGATAGCCACCCAGACAGGTAGGGCAAAATTATCCTCTTTATGTTCAATTAAAGAGGCAATTTCATGGCGTACCCCTGCTTGCCGTAAATGCTTTCCCGCTTCGGCTTTTTCGGCACGTTCAAAGTCTTTGAACGTGCCGCCGCCGTTTTTTCCTTGCCATTCCACGAAGGCATCATTATCTTTTTTACACGCGCTTTGCCATGTCTTGTGCTTTTTTCCATCATCATGGTATTTTGCAGCATCTTTTAGCCACTTTTCAAAATCCTTTCCATCAGAAAGCATTGCATACTTTTTAATGGAAATTGGAAAAAATTTCAATAGATTTTCAGCTTGGGCAACGACGTTTGCAACGTGTTCGTCAAGTGTGATTCCTGATGGTTTGGCTAAATATTTCATTATTTTTCAAATACTTCTTTAAACGTTTTTACAGATGCACCATTGGAAGGGTCAAATAATGTTGACGATTCAAGCAGTGCAAATGCACTTTTGTAGGCATTGTTTACACTAACGTCTCCATCAAGGTCATTGCCAATAAAACATTGGGCATTTCTATCATTTAATTCCTCCAAAAGGTTTGTTTGTTCTTTTGTTTCTGCTACAAAGTAGCGACTACCCTTTCGACTAAGTTTTGGGTCAAATACAATTAAAACTTGCTGTGGTTCTCCACTAACTGCATTACGAGCCATGTTTGCATAATCGTTTATAGAACGAGTTGCTTCCAAAAACAACCTTACGCGACGCTTTCTTTCTGCTTCGGTGGCGTGTTTGAAAAAGACGGTTTGAATATGAAATTCATTTTCATATTTAAACGCTTTGGATATACTGAGTGTTGTGATGTCTAAAAAGAAATTCATATGCATCATATCTGATTCACTAAATTCTTTTGTTGCAAGAGCTTGGTCTTTTTCTCCTCCTTCATTCATTTTCAATCGAACGAGTAAGTCTCTACCTACTTGGCTTGGGTCAAGCGCAACGGCAGGAGTAACGGTTAAAGGTGCAATCCTTCGTCCTGAATAATCACCTTTTGATGTGTGCAGAAAACCGCCCATATCGGCACGCAAATCGCGTTCAATCATGTTAGATACACCATCGCCATTGGCAACAAATGTTTCTCCTTTTTGTGCATCAGTCAAATTTATTCTTTCCATTGCCGAAAAGAGCGCGTGACGCTGCATTTGTCCCGAAATATAAACCCGTTCATCTGGACGACGTTTAACAGACGATGCGTTGCCTAATATTTTTTCACCACCATTTGCCATATGATTTTCCATTGGCACAAGCATTGAGACAAGAATGCCTTTAATATTTTCCATATTAAATATTGAATTTAAAAATTTAAAAAAATTATTTAGATTACGTTAATTTTATCATTGAGCATCGGAATAGTCGTCCTTATCGTCCCCCCCCCCAGTATCAGCATCTTCTTGCGATTTCACTGAACCTTTTGGCTCATTTTTACTTTTTAATCTTGAAAAAGCCATGAGCATTTGTTGGGCAGACTTTAAATCCAATTCCCCGCTTATTGTTTTTTCAATGAAGAGCGCACTTTCCAAAGGCGCTTCTCTTTTTGACAAACGACCTGCTCTTGTCAATGTTTGATAAATAAGTGCGCAACCGCTTTTGGCAGAAAAAGCGGAACTTTCGAGTTCAACTAATATTTTAGCTTTTTCATCATATACTTTTAGAGGTTCTTTCTTCGTATTCTCTTTGGCTACGAAGTAGGCTATTTGATTTAACCACGCGCCTAATTCTCTTGCAGAAGCTACCCATTCTGGGTCAATTTTTTTTGTTTCCATAAAAAAAGTTTTAAATAAAATTTCAAGTTTATTGGGATACTCTGCACGAATAGCCAAAAACTCTTTGAATGATGTTGAATCAAATAAGTGTAAAAACCTTGAAGCAAAGAATGCTATTTTTTCTCGCTCTCTATCTTTTTCCTTAAAGTCTGATTTTGAATTTAAACTCAATGACCGAGTATGGTAAACACTATCGATAATCTCGCCTAGATATCCTTCTCTTGCTAATGTAACAACATAATGATTGTATCTGACAATGCGCGTACTTTCCGCATTAATTATGTAAATTGGACAATCTTCTAATTTTTTAAGTACTTCTTCTGCCGATTTTGTTTCTTCCGATTCTCTTGCCCATACTCCGATTGCACCAAGCAAAGCCAGCGCATACAAATTATTGCTTCGGGGAGCATGAGGAAAGTTACCATTAAATATTTTAGGGCGCAGTAATTTCCTTTTTCCTTTTTCTTCAACTTTTATATCGTTTTTATCCTCTCCCGTCTTTGAATTGTCAGTTTTATTTAAGACAGGCGATTTAGATTCAATACTAACCTTACCTATCATTAATTTATTAACTTTTGATATTACTTTGAAAATTTTAATAAATTTTCTCATATCCTCTACCTCTTCAAAGTCTGGTATAATTGCGGTGTTACTATAACTTGGTTTTCCTCCCGATACGGTCAATTGTGCATAGGCAGGTTTATTAGATGTAGAAGTTGTTATAGCACAGCATAATGCTTCTACCAATGAAATATCAGCACTTCTTTTGGAAGCATTTCCATTATTAAATTCCCCCGCAGTGGGCGCAAAACTTTGTGCAGCTTTTGTTCTTCCTTCTAGTGAATGACTTTTGGTAATCTCTTCAATAAACTCTTGTAATTTAGTCCAAAGATTCTTTGCACCCATGTCAGATACAATCATAGTAGGGTTTAGGAATACTCCTTTAGAAGGGTCTCCTTTTTCTTTTGATACATAATCATACGTTATTTCGTTACCGTCAATACTTCCAACTGGGGCAACCCTAAATTTCATTAAACCTAACTCCAATAAATCTTTGAAGTTTTCCAATGTAATTTCTTCAACTGTGGAAACCTCGGCATACTCTAATGCTACGGCAAGTCCATACCGTGCATAGAAATGAGGAAAATTTGTTATCATAATTCTTTAATTTTAAGGTTTACCCAACCTTCGTTGGTTCCAAGATAAGCAATATTGTTTTCAGAAAATGCAGCTTGAAGCGCATTGAATAATGAGGCAGTCATCATTAAACACATTTTAAACACATCTCCATTTTCAACTATAATAAATTCTCTATTACTTACTGAACTATAGTAAGACGGATATGATGCTTTATTTTCTTTGTAGAAAGCTGCAATTGCATCGTCCGTTATAGTACCATTTGGTTCTTTACGCTGTAAATCCATTTTGAGTGGAATAATTTCGTAACTCAAATTCATTGTACCCTTTGGGTGAGAATATCCATCACTTCGCTTGCGCATTTGCTTCCAAATGTCTTTGTAAAATTCCATACGCGGTTTTACTACTAATTTTATGTCAAACAAATGTGCAAGTAAGGGTTCGTAACCAACATCAGAACGTTCCCATTTAGGAGCATCAATCTTATGCTTCTTACAATACTTTACAACATCTTTTCTGATTTGACTGCGAATAATTTCTTTTTTACCACTTTTTGAAACAAGAGCGTTTTTAAAATTCTCGTCAAAATGCCAACCTAATACATTCTCAAAAGCACCACAAAGTTGCTGTTTAGAAGGTGTGGATAATGTTTTGTAAAAAGAACCAGGCATCGTACTGACCATAGAAAGAGGAGCTAGTGGCTCTACTATGAGTTCTACTCTAACTTCTTTTTCTAAATCTTCAAACAAAATTTCTAAATTCATTATTAATATTTTATTATGTTCTAAAAAAAATCATCAAATCACTTCACAAAAACCGAAGCCGCCGCTATTTTTGCTGCCAAACCCTGCGGCATAACCGACAGACAACCAAGACGCGGGGGCAGTCAATTCAAAATCGAATTGATAGCCTATCGTGTTTATCAAATGCCCGTCTTTGGGGGTCTTGGTACTCCATTTTTTAGCGTCGCTCAACAATTTGAAGCCCAGATACTGGGGGGGGGGCTGTTTTCCTAAAACCGTCGTTACTTTGTCTTCCAGATTCTTAAAAAATAGTTCCGAAAACACTGCATCGTCTGGACGACAATATTGAACATGCCGTTCTGCCTCTCGCTTTTCCGCTATACAAATGCCCGTTCGCGCCCGAAAACGCATCGTCTCCACAAACACGGGTTCGTTTAGGATTTCCACGCTTTGTACCTCGAAAGTCGTTTTGCTGCGACCCGCCACGATGTCAAAGGTTTGTTTACGAAAAACACCTTCAATAAACTTTTCTAATTGCTTTTCTACACAAAAAGAAATCTGAAACTCCGATTCCCCACGCGGAAACCGCATTTCTATGGTCGTTCGGTCAAACGCGCCGCGCAATCCCCCAAACGTAAATAACTTAAAGTTCTTTCCGCTTGCGTCATAGCCTTGCGCATGTAGCCATTCCGAAAAAATGGGGTCGGCTTGCTGCAACGTGCGATATATCATCGCTCGCTGCGCGTACTGATAGTCCATTGAAACTGCCGAATTGCGCGCACAACCTAAGTTTAACTTTAATCTCATATTGTTTTTTTTATTTTTATGAACGATTCTTTGTCGCCATTGCTCCTTTTATGATGCAAAGGTAGAACCGTCGGGTAGGAGACATAAGCCCCCCCCCCAGTATATTTTGAAAAAAGTGCAAAAAATATTTTTATAGGTCTTTCTCAAGTAGCTTTTGAGCTTCATTTTTTAGATGTTCCACTAAAATTTGTGGTTCAATGGCAATAATATTATCATAAGAACCCAATAAAAAGTTGGTAAGCCCGTAAAATTTGGCATTTACATAGCACACCAATTCATACATTGTTTCATTTCCTTCAAGCGAATCTTTCAAATGTCCACGTGTAAGTGGGAATCTTTCAATTAGTTCGTTATATGCTCCTACGCGCATCAAAATATGTACTTTTTTTTGTTCATTGTTCTGAATCCGAAATGGGTCGGTTGCTACAATTACATGGTGTCCTTCGTATTGCCATAACACATCATGCATAATTTCGACTTTGAATATTCTCGAAATCCGAAAATGCCGAATGGCTTTTGCTTCTAAATCAAACGCATGAATCAAATCCTCTTCCGCGCTGATATGAAATACTTCAACCCGCCGATTTTTGACCGTACTGCTATTGGTAGAATGGTAATCTTTCAAAATGACTACTTTCTTCTCCTTTTTAGCTTTTTCCAACAAGTCCATTTTTGTCAAAAAACCTTTATCAAAGACATTATGCATCTTTGAAATGTCATAAATACGACTCAATTTTCGACTTAATTTTTCGACTTCTTTGTTTTCTAAACCCAATCGTTGCAATCCATTTGTCAATAGGTCTTCTTCTCTGCTTGTAAAAATCAATAGGGATTTTAAAAGATTGGTGTGTTTGTCTGTCACCAAGCCATAGCGATGTCGGTCGTCGCGTTGCAAATCAAAACCTGCACTTTCTATTGCCGTAAAATCGTCTTTGATGGTATCAAGACTGACATTGTAAATCCTTGCTAATTCTTTTTTGGTATAATAAAATGGTAGCTCTACTAATGCACGTAGAATGCGTAGTGTTCTGATTCTACCAGTGTATTCTTTTTCGGTTGCCATTATTTTCTAAAAGGTTTGGTTGAAAAATATTGTTTAAAAGTGTTGTGAAAAAGGCTTGTTTTTAATTGGATAAACCACAACGATTCAACCCATTGGTTACGCCAACATCTATCAAAAGAAAGCCGATTTCTTATCAAAAGAAAATCATCGAAAAAGGAAAATCATCAGACGCGGTTTTCATGGTTTGCACACAAAAACTTCACAGACCAGCCGTGTGGGGAAGATTTAGACAAATAAATCAAGGTTCGTCCTAAAAAATGGATTCCATAAAATCACATTTATCATAAAATTCGTTTGAAAAAAAGCGCGTGTCTTTCCATTCCTATTGCAAATATACACGTTTTTTAAGATATGCAAAGTGTTTTGTTATTTTTTGTATTATTTTTTTATTACAAATATTTTTTTTCAAAAGAGACACGTCAAAAATGCCCCCCCCCAGTATAAAACCGAAAAAAGCGTGACAAACCAATGTTTATCACGCTTTTCAGGGCTTACGAAATCTATCACTCGATGAACTATTTGTTCAATGTTTTACACTTTTGGGCAAAGGTGGCGGCGTTGGACGCATCGCCCAAGCCCTCATACGCCTCTGCGATGAGGCAATTGGCGCGTCGGTCGTTCGGATTGGCTTTCAAAACGACTTCCAACCGTTTAATTGCTTTGTCAAACTGTCCAGTTTTGATGCCCAAGCGTCCCAATTGAAAATTGACCATCGGATTGTCGGGCGATTCTTTCACCATGTCGAGCAAAAGCAAGGTTCCTTTCATCGGATTGTCTTTGGGCGGATGTTCGGCATAACACACGGCAAGATTGACCTTGTGTTCCATTTTTGCAGGATTCAAAGAAATGGCACTTTCAAATGCTTTGACGGCGTTTTCTCCTAAAAAATCTTGCATTTCGGGTGTTTTTGCAGCTTGCAGTGCCAAATAGAAGTTGGCACCCGCGATTTCCCAAGCGGCATCGGTGTTTTCTTCTTCGGCAATTTGCTGTGCGTAGAGTGCGGCGACTTCGTCGTGTTGTGCATCGTGCCACGCGCCTGCGATTTTCTTCAACGTAGCGATGTTTTCTGCTTTTTTAGAAGGCTCATCTACGGTTTTTTGTAGTTCTTCTTCTAATTTAGCGATGCTTTCGCGTTGTTGCGGATTGATGGACTGCGCGGCGGCGCGCATGACCGATTCAATATCAACGGCTTTGTCACCTTTCATGGCGTTGACCTGCCGCGTGCCTTCCGCTTTGACTTGTTCTTTTGACTGTGTGGGACAACCAAAGAACAAAACCATAAACAAAGCCACCGCCGAAGCAATGGCTATCCATTGAGACTTACCCATATCTTTGAAAAATGTATTTTGGCAAAACTAAAAGATTCTTCATTCGTTTTTTTACAAAGATTTTTATTCTTCGTCTTCCATTTTTCCTTTGCTTTTCGGCAATTCTGTTACGTTTGCCTTCACCGTTTCGGCGAAAATCTTTGCTGCTTTAAACGACGGGACAAAATGTTCGGGGATATTCACCGATTGTTTTCCCTTGATGTTTTGCCCAATTTTGGCTTTTCTTTTTTTAATGACGAACGACCCGAAACCGCGAATGTAAACGTCATCGCCGCCCGACATGGTGTCTTTAATTTGTTTAAGCATTTCTTCCACGACCACCAAAACATCTACTTTTGGAACGCCCGTTTCTTCTGCAATGCGTCCGACCAAATCCGCTTTTCTCATTTTCTAACAATTTTTATGAAATAGGTTGATAAATAATTTTAACGTTTAAGAAAATTTTTGACTACAACTTTTTATTATTACTTTTTCTTAATTTTTTTTTGATTTCATTGATTTTTTTTGGACAACAACCCATTAATACGTATTCGATTGATAATGAAAACATTATAAAAGACAGTTTTTTGCGTGTCTTTCCTCAAATCTCGAACAAAGTTCGCAATTTTATCGAAACTACAAAGGTTTTTTAAAGTTTTTTTTTTACAAAACTTTTTCATTATCAATTATTTACATATTTCAAAAAACCTATTTGGTAAAATCAAGAATCACGCCAAAACGGTTTGGATACTGGGGGGTAGCATTTTTTGAGTTTAAAATATTCTTTCATCGAAAAAAAAAGGATATTGGTCGAAAAAAAATGCGTTTTCGTTCTTTTGCGGGAATTATTCTGCCCATTGTTTTGTTATTGTTTTTCAGAAATGGGGTAAATATTTTAAAAAAAAACGGGACAACCTTATCGCTGCTTTGTTTTTTTATCTAAATTTGTTCAAAATTTTAACATTATTTCAAGTTTTCTTAAAAAAGAATTAAAAATCAAAACCTAAAATTCTCGATTAGTTATGAGATTAACACCGTTTTCAAGACTGCTGATTGTGGCGGCAGTCATTGCAGGTCTTTTCTTTGGCGTGCGCAAATTGGTTCCAGGTTTGGCAGGTGGAACCGCCAAAACCACCACCGAAACCACTACCGCCGATAGTGGCAACGGCAGTTACACAAGCGGTGGCAACGCCGCACCCATGCCCAGCGCACCCGCGAGCGGCGGCAGCGTTTCGACAGGAGCCGCCAGCCCTGCTTTTACTTTCGTTTCGCCCGAACCCGTCAACGGCGTGTTGAAAGGCGTAGTCGAAGTGGGCGCATCGGGTTTCAACTCCTTCATCGTTCGCGTGGACAACCAAAAACATTGGAAGCTCGAGAAATCAGAATTTGGCAACAGCCTCGTCACGGAAAACATGGCAAGTTCAGACGACATCAAAATGGGTTTGAAAAAATACATCGGCACCATGCTTGATTTCGGCGTGGCAGGAAAAAACATTCATTTCGTTGTCAGTTCAGGCGCGCAGAAAGCCGAATCTATGCAAAAAATCATCAAAGCATTGCAAGAGATGAAATATTATGTCAACACCGTTACGCCCGAAGAGGAAGGCAAATTGGGTTTCAAGAGTGTGATGCCCGACGACTTCGAGCAAGAAGGTTTTGTGGCAGACATCGGTTCGGGCAACACCAAAATCACTTGGATGGAAAGCGGTTCGTTGCGTAGTTTAGAGGCTCCAGGCGCAAAATATTTTCAAAACGGCATGAGCGACGACGTGGTCTATGGTCAAGTGAAGCAAATCATGTCAAAAGTTCCTGCTGCGAAACGCAAAACGTGCTTCATCATCGGCGGCATTCCGTTTGAGTTGGCAAAACAAGGACGCAACGGCAAAGAACGTTACACGGTCTTGAAAACGCCGACCAGCTACACCGCAAGCGGAGAGAAACAAAAAGCAGGCATCAATATTTACAAAGCATTGGCGGACGGCTCGGGTTGCAATCGTTTTGTTTTCGATTGGGACGCAAACTTCACCATCGGCTTTTTGCTGAATATGAAATAAAAAAAAATAATTTTAAACTAACATTCTATCAAAAGAAAAAATTAAAAAACGTTTATGAAAAACTCTAATATTATTGCGATTATAATCGCGGTGTTGCTTTGTTTTGTGGGTTGCTCGAAATACAACGGCATGACCAAAAACAGCCTAAATGTGGACGAATCGTGGGGCAAAGTGCAAAGTTCGTATCAATTGCGTGCCGACAAAATCGGCGCACTCATCGAAACGGTGAAAGGCGAAAAGAAATTTGAACAAGAAACGTTGATGGGCGTTGTCAATGCACGCGCTTCGGCAACGGGCATCAAGATTGACGCTGCCAATTTGACCCCCGAAAAACTCAAAGAGTTTGAAGCGGCACAAGCCAATTTGCAGGGTTCGTTCAGCCGTTTGTTGGCGGTTTCTGAAAACTATCCGACGCTCAAAACCAGCGATGCATTTCGCAATTTGAGTTCAGAAATTTCCGAAACGGAAAACAAAATCAAATTTGCACGCGATGGTTTCAACAAAGCGGTCAAAGAATTTAATGTTTCGATTATGACTTTTCCAAGCAATTTGTTTGCAGGCATGTTTGGTTTCCACAAAAAGGAAATGTTTAGTGCCGACCAAGGCGCGCAAACTGCCCCGATTGATAAGTTGAAAGAATTGTCTAAATAATTTTGTCCTCCAAACACCAAATTTTGGGCGCAATGTGTCTCAAAATTTGGTGTTTTTTTCCTTTTATACTGGGGGGGGGCTATTTTTTGAAAAATTTTATAAAAAAAACTTTTGTCCATGATTTCAATCGCTTCGATATTTAATTGGAAACGGCGGAAGCTCACCCGTCCGCAAGAGCGCGTCGTGATGGCAGCCATCAAAACGGCAGAAAATGCGTCGTCAGGCGAGATTCGGGTGTTCATTGAAAGTCATTGCGGCGACGATTTGACGAAACGAACCCTCGAAATATTTCAAAAACTACACATGCAACACACCCGGGAACGCAACGGCGTATTGATTTACATCGCCCTCAAAGACCGCAAATTTAGCATCTTTGGCGACAAAGGCATCCACGAAAAATTGGGTTTTTCCTTTTGGACAGCCGAAGCCGCCGACCTCGAAGCCCAATTGAAAACGGGAAAAGACCTTGCCCAAAGCATTGCCCAAACGATTTATCACATCGGCGAAAGACTGAAAGTGCATTTCCCCCACCCGCCCGACGACCGAAACGAACTGCCCGACCGACCCGTGTACGGAAAGTAGCATGAAAACGATAGAATTATGAAAAAAAACGTAGGAAAAAATATTTGAATCGTGGATAATTTGAAGACAATTCGCAATATAAGCGCGACATTTTTAGTGTTTTTGTTGACCGCCACACACGCGCTGTGGGCGCAACCCGTGTTGCCCGAACAAACCAACCCGCCCAGATTAGTGCATGATTTGGCGAAGTTTATGGACCCCGTCGAAGCCGCCACCCTCGAACGCGACCTACGCGCCTACGACGATTCCACGTCCTCCGAAATTGCCATTTTGACCATTCCGACACTCGACGGCTATCCATTAGACGACTACGCATTAGAAGTTTTCAACAAATGGAAAATCGGCGAAAGCGGAAAAAACAACGGCGTGTTGATTTTCGTTGCCCAAAAAGAACGGAAAGTAAAAATTCAAGTCGGCGCGGGCATCGGGCAAAAGTTGACCGCCACCCGTTGTGCGCAAATCATAGACCAACGCATTGTGCCTGCTTTCAAGCAACGCGCCTATGCGCAGGGCTTGCGCGAGGCAACACAAACCATTCGCGCCATCGCAAACGGCGAATTTAAAAACGACCGTCGCGGCAGTAAATCAAACGATTCGTGGGTGTTTTTAGCTGTCATTTTTGGTTTGATTCTCTTATTTTTCTACATCGCCTACAAAACACAGCGACAAAATATTGCCCAATACGGCACACGCCCACGTCGCTATCGGCGCGAAGAACCCACCATTTTTTGGGGTGGCGGCTTCGGTGGCGGTGGTGGATTTGGCGGCGGTGGCGGCGATAGTGGCGGCAGCAGTTGGGGCGGCTTCGGCGGCGGCGAATCCGACGGCGGCGGCGCATCGGGCGAATGGTAAAACCACACACCACCCTTTCAACGACAAACGTGAAAAACTAAAACGATACAGTTTTAGTTTTTCACGTTTTTTTTTTTAAATATACTGGGGGGGGGCATATTTTCTATCGCAATCTGATAACTTTTTCATTTTTGCCATCTAAATCGAACAATACGATTGCCGTATTAACAATTCGATTTGGACTCCGAAGGCTATCTTCATAGCGCATGGTGCGCAACAAACCAATTCCTTTTTTGGTTTGAGGTGCATAATCGGTCATATAAAAATTATAACTATCAAAAAAAGAACGAAGCGTATCGCGTTGCAATGTTTCATAGTTGTCTCTCAATAAATAGTCTTGATGCCCCAAGCCTTTATTGCTAAAATAATGAATTTGTTTACGCTGAACATCCCAAACAGGCGCAACACTTGCCTTCGATGCAAAGATAGGCGATATAGCTTCTGTGTTGATATTTAGCCATGCAGCTACATCTCCGTCCGTTTGGTGACCGACAATAGAGTCATTTAGCCAACCGATGCCATAAGAAACCCCGTTGAAAATTGTTTTGATATATTGACCATTGGCTGTTCGCAGTTCAAAAAAGCTACTTGCTTTATGAATTGTATATTGACCATTTGGCGACCATTTGGCATCTTGATTAAAGTTTTGATTTGCTGTAATTCGGGTGATGCTATCGCCATTGTCCTTTACTTTCCAAAGTTGTCCATTCGGGTCGGTGTATAGAATCCAGCCATTTGCCCCCCAGTCTGATATTCTATAAGCCTTAGGCGGCAGTATGGTTTTGACACCTGTTTTAAAGTTAAATTTGTAAATGGTGAAGTTTAAACTTATAGGATTATCAATTGCCGTATAAACAAATTCATATGGGTTGTTTGGGTTAAAGTGTGCATATCCATATTCTGTACCTTCATAAAGGTTTTGTCCAGGAATAGCAAATCTATCAAGAAGATAAAGGCGTGGGTCGTTAGGAGGGTTGTCTAAATGTGGCGCGTAATAATCAGATTCGGGCGTAGGCATAGGTGGAACTTCTTCCTTGCAACGGTTGCAAGCCAAAAGACCTATTAGCGCAGAGAGAAATATTATTTTTTTCATAATTTTGATTTACTTTTTTAGTTGGAAATGCTTTTTCGTATCCAAAGTTTCGGTAGGCAAATATACAACAATCCGAATACAAAATCCAAGTGTTTAAAAATATTTTTTTCTAAATATTTAAACTTTAACATTTTCAAATAAATTTTGATGTTTAAAAAGTACCCCCCAGTATAAACGCATCAAAACGAGGCGAAATGTGTTTTTTTTTGAAATTATGCTACCTTTGCGACGGTTGAATATTTTTTTGAAAAAAGAATTTAAAAAAAAAGAATAGATATGTTGAAAGCAATTAGTCCCGTTGATGGGCGTTATGCGCGACTGACGAAAGATTTGCAGGTTTATTTTTCAGAATTTGGACTCATCAAATATCGCGTTTTTGTGGAGATTCAATATTTTATTGCGTTGTGTAGTTTTCCGTTGCCGCAACTTGCCGATTTTCCAGAAGAAAAAATTGACGCGCTCAACGAACTCTTTGAAAACTTTGACGAAGCTGAAGCCCAAAAAATAAAAGACATTGAAAAAACAACCAATCACGACGTGAAAGCCGTTGAATATTTTTTGAGAAATGCTTTTGAACAATTAGGACTTTCGCAATATCAAGAATTTATTCATTTCGGTTTAACTTCGCAAGACATCAACAATACCGCCATTCCGCTCAGCATCAAACAGGCGCACGAGCAAATTCTGTTGCCGAAACTTCAAAAAATCAAGCAAGAATTGTTTGAATTGGCAGAAAAATGGCAACATGTACCCATGCTTGCCCGCACACACGGGCAACCCGCCTCGCCCACGCGACTTGGAAAAGAACTACTCGTGTTTGCCGAAAGACTCGACGGACAATTAAAAAGCCTTCAAAATATTCCGTTTACTGCCAAATTTGGTGGCGCAACGGGCAATTTCAACGCCCATCATGCCGCTTATCCAGACATTGATTGGAAGGTTTTTGCCAACGATTTTACCGAAGAATATTTAGGTCTCAAAAGACAACAAACCACAACACAAATAGAACACTATGATTATTTGGCGGCATATTTTCACAATTTGGCGCGTATCAATACCATTTTGATTGACCTTTGCCGCGACGTTTGGACGTACATTTCACTCGAATATTTCAAACAAAAAACAAAAATCGGCGAAGTCGGTTCGTCCGCCATGCCGCACAAAGTCAATCCCATAGATTTTGAAAATGCCGAAGGAAATATGGGTTTTGCAAATGCCATTTTCGAGCATTTGGCGGCAAAATTGCCCATTTCGAGACTGCAAAGAGATTTGACAGACTCAACGGTGTTGAGAAATGTAGGCGTTCCGTTGGCGCATAGCCTGATTGCTTACGAAAATTTGTTGAAAGGCATGTCAAAATTGTTGCTCAACGACCGTAAAATTGATGAAGATTTAGAAGCAAATTGGGCAGTTGTTGCCGAAGCCATTCAAACCATTTTGCGACGCGAAAATTTTCCACACCCCTACGATGCGCTCAAAAATTTCACACGCGGAAGAGAATTGGGAAAACGAGAAATTCAAGATTTTATAGAAAGTTTAGAAATTTCTGAAAATATAAAAGAAGAATTGCGACAGCTTTCTCCACAAAATTACTTGGGAATTTGACAAAAATACTGGGGGGGGCATTTTTTAAAGTATTTCTTTAAAAATTATTTCATTTTTTTCAATACAATTTCAAATGCTTCGGCGGAAACGCTAAATTCGCCTCTGAACGGATTGTCCATTGCGCCCACCAAAAAGACCAACGAACCCAGCAACGCAGCAAACATAACGGTCATCAAAACATGCACCCTAAATTTGTCGGTGATGAAAAACCACGTGATGGCGATGTTCAAAAACGCGCCAAACATGATGATATACCAAATGGCAGAAGGCAATCCGTCGGTGACCGCCTGCAAGCGCAATCGCCGCAGTTTGATGACTTCGTTGTAACGCACAAACGCTTCGGAAATGATGATTTCCTGCATTTTGGTGGTCGGTTCCTTAGAAAGCAGGTTGTTTTTGAATTTTGTGAGGCGTTCGGTGCCGCCGTGTGGCATCTCTCCTTTTTGTTGTTTGGGCCACGCCTCTTCGATGGTGTATTGGGTATATTCCTTAATTTGATATTTCAAAGTATCGCACAAAGGCGCGGGAAAATCACTCACATCTTGGTAAAGCGACGACAACGCCGCCGCTTCCAGCGAAACTTTGTCGTCTAAATCATTAAATTTTTCCCATGCGCCAACGGCAATCAAACCCAATGTGATGCCATAAATCGCGTTTAAACCCGCCATGAAATAACTCACCACATCGTTGTGCGCCTGCGGCATGATGCGCCGCGCAATCACACCGCGCAACAACAACAAACCCGAAACGGCAAACAAAACAAAAACACCAATAGTCAAAATGGCGAATTGCCAGTTTGGAATGTCGTAAACCCAGTAAAAATTCATCGTGATATTTTATTTTCTCTTATTGTGAAAAAAATGATGTTGTTTGATAAAATTGGTGAAACAATTATAGTGTCACAAAAGTACAACTATTTGTCAAAAAAAATAAAGTTTTGCTTTTTTATCGAAAAAATCTAAATTTGCGACTTTTTTGGAATGTATTTATAAAAAAAAGAAAGGAAAGAAAAATAGAAACCCCAATTTTTATGTCAAAATAGGGTTTTATACTGGGGGGGGGCATTTTTTTTGATTTTTTTTCAGAAAAATAATTTTTTTTTATAATTCGTTTCATTCACAAAAATAATTTTTAAAATATTTTTTTTATGATAAATATAACTTTTCCAGACGGAAATATTCGCCAATACGAAAGTGGCATTTCGGCGATGGAAATTGCGCAATCTATCAGTCGAGGATTGGCGCAAAAGGTGATGGTTGCCAAAGTAGATGGCGCAACCTATGATTTGACGCGCCCGATTCATGGCGATGCGGCGTTGCAACTCCTCACGTGGGACGACAACGAAGGGAAAAACACGTTTTGGCATTCGTCGGCGCATTTGCTTGCAGAAGCCTTAGAAGCGTTGTATCCGAACACCAAATTCGGCATTGGACCTGCGCTCGAAACGGGTTTTTATTACGATATTGACACGGGCGACCGCACGATTTCTGAAAAAGATTTTGAAACCATTGAGCAAAAAATGTACGAATTGGCTCGCGCCAAAAACGCATTTACACGCACCGAAGTTTCAAAAGCTGATGCCATGCAGTTTTTTGAAACCAAAGGCGACGAATATAAAACCGAATTGTTGTCGGAACTCGAAGACGGAAAAATTACGTTCTACGCGCAAGGCAATTTCACGGATTTGTGTCGCGGACCGCATCTTCCGAACACCGAAGTGATTAAGGCAATTAAATTGACTAAAATTTCGGGCGCGTATTGGCGTGGCGACGATTCGCGCAAACAAATGACCCGCATTTATGGCGTAACGTTTCCAAAACAACAAGACCTGAAAGATTATTTGGTCATGATTGAAGAGGCGAAAAAACGTGACCACCGAAAATTGGGCGCAGAACTCGAACTTTTCATGTTTTCGGAAAAAGTGGGCGCGGGTTTGCCCATTTGGTTGCCAAAAGGAACCGCATTGCGAGCAAGATTGGAAGACTTTTTGAAAAAAGAGCAAATCAAACGAGGTTATCAACCCGTCATTTCGCCACATATTGCGAAAAAAGAATTGTACGAAACCTCTGGACACTGGGAAAAATATGGCGCAGATTCGTTTCAACCCATCATGACTCCGCGCAAAGGCGAAGTATTTTTGTTGAAACCCATGAATTGCCCGCACCATTGCGAGGTTTTTGGACATCGTCCGCGTTCTTACAGAGAATTGCCGCTCCGAATTGCAGAATTTGGAACCGTTTATCGTTACGAACAACAAGGTGAATTGCATGGTTTGACCCGCGTACGAGGCTTTACGCAAGACGATGCGCACATCTTTTGCACCAGCGACCAAGTGGAAGCTGAATTTATTTCGGTCGTAGAATTGACCACTTTTGTGTTGCGGAAATTAGGTTTTACCAATTACACGGCACAAATTTCGTTGCGACATCAGACCGATAGAAAAAAATATTTGGGTACGGACGAAGATTGGGACAAAGCCGAAGCCGCCATCATCAATGCGACCAAAAAAGTAGGTTTGGAAACGGTTGTCGAATACGACGAAGCCGCGTTTTACGGTCCAAAACTCGATTTCATGGTCAAAGATGCGTTGGGTCGAAAATGGCAGTTGGGAACGGTGCAAGTGGATTATCAGTTGCCACAACGTTTCAAACTCGAATACATTGGTTCTGACAATCAGCCCGAAACGCCTGTGATGATTCACCGTGCGCCGTTTGGTTCGATGGAACGTTTCATCGGTGTATTGACGGAGCATTGCGCGGGCAAATTTCCGCTTTGGTTGGCTCCTGAACAATTGGCGATTTTGCCGATTTCGGAACGATTTGGAGACTATGCGAACGACGTGTTGAAGCAACTTGCCGAACATGACATTCGTGGTTTTGTGGACGACAGAAGCGAAACCATCGGACGGAAAATCAGAGACACCGAACTCAAACGCATTCCGATTATGCTCGTCATCGGCGAAAAAGAAGTAGAAGAAGGAAAAGTTGCCATCAGAATACAAGGAGAAGGCGACAAAGGAGCCGTTTCTATCGCAGATTTTGTGGAATATTTTAAAACATTGTTGTAATTTTATTTTTCTATAAAAAACCAAAAAGCCGTTTCGCAGGTGCGAGA
>JBJOPA010000304.1:0-22470 GCA_046051005.1 Bacteroidota bacterium | reverse complement strand
ACCCCTCACCACCACTATCACATGAGCGTTTTTTTTGATCATATGCGTGACATCTACAAATTCGGTCAATCACGTCATCGGGGATTTTCCCACCTCCTACTATTGTAGATTTTATATGCTTTTCAAATTCATCTTTGTTAATGGCATATGAGAGTCCAAAGCCCTCAAAAGTTGCATTAGAAGTGCCTTTTAGAGCCAAAACAATCGTACCAGAACTAGACTTAACTGTTACTGATTTATCGTCGTGACTGACAATTGCATTATCTATGTCTTGATTGGCAACTTCCTTTGCCCCAACTACTTGTAATGTGTAAAATGAATTCTCTTTTGTATCTCCACCTTCTGGAATCACGACAATATTCCCGTTTTCACAGCTACGAATTGATACATGATCGGCATTGTAAGAGGCTTTAAAACCTACTGATTGAACGGGCTGCTTCATCGTGTTGCTATTCACAAAGCACGCACTAATCACAGCCGTTGTTACTAAAAAAAATGATTTTAACATAATGATTTTTGTTTAAATTATGATTTTGTCTGTCTTGCCGCTTTCAGACGCTTGCGGCGTGGGGTTTGTTTTTGGGGGGTCGCCCACACGCTTTTACGACCCGCAATTGCTATTGCAAAATTACAACACATTTTCAATCTACGCAATAGAATAAATCGGAATAAATCGGAATAAATCGGAATAAATCGGAAAGAAATTCTTGGAATTTATTTTTCAACAAACAAAACGCCCTTTTTGCGATGCGAAAAGGGCGTTTATACTGGGGGGTATCCATTTTTCATAAAAAATATAATTTTTAAAAAAATGAGACAAAAAAAAGGGGACAAAATGTAATGACAGAAAAAAGTTTACCTTTGCGAATATAAAAAAGCAGGCGGCTTTTCCGTTTTTACATAAAATTTTTATTTATGTTTCGTTTCGAGCATTTGCACTATTTTTGGGCATTGAGCCTCATTCCTTTATTGACGATTTTTTTTATTTCGATGCGGTTGTTGCGCAAGCGTTCATTGCTACAATTTGGCGATGAAAAACTGACTTCTCGGCTCATGCCGCAGGTCTCGAACCTCAAACACCCGCTCAAATTCAGTTTTTTGATGGTGGCTTTTGCGTTGCTCGTCGTCGCGTGGGCGAACCCGCAATGGGGCTATCGCAAAGAAAATGTAAAAAAATTGAGCAGCGATGTTTTCATAGCTTTTGACATTTCCAATTCCATGTTTTGCCGCGATATTGTGCCGTCGCGATTAGAACGGTCGCGGGTTTTTGCCCTCGATTTGGTCAAAACTTTGCGCGCTGAACGCATCGGAACCATCATTTTTGCAGGCAGAGCCTATCTGCAAATGCCTTTGACAAGCGATTATGCCGCCGCACAAATGATGCTGAAAGCCGCGTCGCCACAACAAATGACCGCGCAAGGAACCGCCATCGGCGAAGCCATTCAAATCGCAGAAGAGACTTCCGAGCGCATGAGCAAAGCCCAAAGAGTACTCATTTTGATTAGCGACGGCGAAGACAACGACGAAAATGCCATCGCCGCCGCTAAAAAAGCGCGAGAAAATGGCTTCACTATTTTCACCATCGGCGCAGGAACGGCAAAGGGAGACATCATTCCGATTGACTTGGGCGGCGGGCAATTCGACACCAAACGCGACCCCGAAACGCACCAACCCGTCATCACAAAACTCAATGAAAACTATCTCAAAGAATTGGCAAAAGTGGGCGGCGGCAACTATTTCAACCTCGCCCAAAACACCAATATCGAAGCCGCCATCGCCCAAGAAATGACCAAAATAGAAAAACGCGGCAACGAAATTCGCCTTTTTTCTGAATTTGAATCGTATTATCAAATTCCGCTTATGTTGGCAATGTTGATTTTATTGTTTGAATTTTTATTACCCTATCGCCGCAGCACATGGTTGGAAGACAAAGATTGGTTGAAATAATCCACTTTTTTTGATGCGTTTTTGATGCGTTTTTTGTTGAAAAAATTTTTGTTTTGATACATTCCCGTTTTCCATGTTTCGCGTTGATATTTTTTTAATCGCCCGTTTCCATGAAAAAAAATGCAAAAAATGCTACCCCCCAGTATATTCGACCTTTTTTAAAAAAAAAGTGAAAAATGATTGATTTCATTTTTCACTTTTTTCTATAAATGGATATTTTATATCTGTCAAAAACAAACCATTTGGCGGAACGCTGTAATTTTTTGGAAGCGGCGATTGTGTTTCGAGAGCATATCGGAGTTGTTGAAGCGAAAGTTGCCCTTCGCCTACGCTCATGCACGCGCCCACGATGAGCCGAACCATGCCTCTCAAAAAACGATTTGCCGAAATATGAAAAACGGCGCGATGTTCCGAAAATTCCCAACGCGATTCGGTGAGTTCACAAAACATGGTTTGCGCATCGGAATTGGTCTTACAAAATGGCGAAAATTCTTTAAATTCAAGCAATATTTGCGCGGCTTGTTGCATCAAATCGGTGTTCAAACGGTCTCGATGCGCCACAAACCATGTAGTTTCAGTTTCAAAAATATTTTTTTTAAAGGAAATATGATATTCATAGCTACGCGAAGTGGCAGCAAAACGGGCGTGTTGTTCGGGTTCAACGGCAATGATTTGATGCAAACGAATGTCCGCACCCACGATTTTATTGAGCCGAAAAAGGAAATACTGGGGGTCGAAAAGCGGGTCTTCGAGGTCGAAATGTGCAAAATATTGATGGGCATGAACGCCCGAATCGGTTCGTCCGCAGCCCACAATTTCGATGGGTTTTCGGAGCAACAATTGCATTTTTTCTTCTATCGTTTGTTGCACCGAAGGCGCGTTGGGCTGTCGTTGCCAGCCGCAAAACCGCGTTCCGTTGTACGACAATTCGATAAAAAAACGTCTCATGCCAAAGGATTAAAGATTGGGTTCATTTTTCAATGCAGCATCGCGCAGGCGACGCAAAAACGGCGATGCAAAAATAAATTCCTGTAAAATTTCATTTTTACTGCCCATAACGTCTGACTTGTTGCCTTGCCAAACGAGTTCACCCATGTGCAAAAGATTGATATTATCGCCAATTTCCATCACCGAATTCATGTCGTGGGTGTTGATGACTGTTGTTATATTATTTTCAATGGTAATATCTTTAATCAATTCATCAATGACGATAGAGGTTTTGGGGTCGAGTCCAGAATTGGGTTCGTCGCAAAACAGATATTTTGGATTCAAGACGATGGCACGCGCAATGCCGACGCGCTTTTGCATACCGCCCGAAACTTCGGAAGGATATTTGAGGTTGCTGCCCGTCAAACTCACCCGTTCGAGACAATAATTGACGCGGTCGTTTTTCTCTTTTTGCGTCATGGTCGTGAACATATCAAGCGGAAAACGTATGTTTTGTTCGACCGTCAAAGAATCAAACAACGCCGAACCTTGAAACAACATGCCAATTTTCATGCGCAAGGTGCGGGTTTGTCGCTTGTCTAATTTGTTGAAATTGAGGTCGTCATACCAAATTTCGCCCGTCGTAGGTTGCATGAGACCGACGAGGAGTTTCAAAAAAACAGTTTTTCCTGCGCCGCTTCGTCCGATGATGAGGTTTGTTTTTCCCGCCTCAAACAACGTCGAAACGCCGCGCAACACTTCTGCTTCTCCAAAAGATTTCCGAATATTATCCGCTCGAATCATCTATTTTTTTTTGAAAAATATTTTTGAAAGGAAAAAAGCAAAAAAAATGCCCCCCCCCCAGTATAAATGCCTATTTTCTCTCTACAATTGCGTCAACGCCACCGTAATCACATAATCCGCCAACAAAATGGCGACGCTACTGAAAACAACGGCGCGTGTGCTGGCTTCGCCGAGTTCGATGCTGCCGCCGCGCACAAAATAACCTTGATAACAAGAAATACTTGCCAACAAAAAAGAAAAAACAAAGGCTTTTGTAAACATCATTGTCACGTTGTGCGGCACAAAAAACGACCGCAAACCACGTACATAATCGCCATGAGACAACATTTCTGTTGGCACAGTCGCCAAATACGCGCCCACGATGCTCAAAATAGACGAAGCCGCCACCAAAATTGGAATCATCGTCAAAGCAGCAATCAAACGCGGCATCACGAGATACGCTGCCGTGTTGATGCCCATGATTTCCATCGCGTCAATATGTTCTTTTTGTCTCATGCCTGCAATTTCGGCAGCCATGTTCGACCCTACTTTGCCCGACAAAACCAAGCACGTAAACGTCGGAGACAACTCAATAATCGCCAAATCACGGACAATATAACCAATGTAATAGCGCGGAATCAACTGACCACTCAACTGATAAGAAAATTGAACCGCCGCCACCGCGCCAATAAAAATCGAAATCAACGCCACAATTGCCAACGAACCAATGCCGATGTCGTCCATCAGTCGCGTGGTCTCGCGGGCGTACATGCGCAGGCTTTCGGGTCGTGCGATGCTCGTACCCAACAGCTGCCAATAGCGTCCGAAATGAAAGAAAAACTTTTTTATCATTTTTTTGAATACTAACCCGAAACGCGAGTGTTTGGATAATGGCGCATGTGTTCCAACACGTAGCCATGTTTTTTAATATAATCAATCAATTGACGCAATTCTTGTTGCCCACCTGCTTTCATAAACATCGGGTCGTGCGCCAAAATGACCAAGTGATTTTTCGTCCACATCGAACCGTTGTTGAATGCCGCATCAATTTGAGCAATCATGGTTTCGGCACTTTCGAGCGGCGAATTGTCGCCTTTGCGTCGCCATTCCATGTCCCAACCAAACAATTTATAGCCGTTTTGACCCAAAATTTGCGCCGTGCCACCACCCGATTGTTTCAACCCGCGATTGCGCGTCGGCAACACCCAAATGTCGCGACCCGGAAGGCGGACAATTTTGGTCGTCAAACCCAATTCTTGTTCGCATTGCATGATGTCACGCGCTGCGAATGCGCCACCTTCGCGTGCATAAAAATTTTTATATTTGTTGTTCGCGTGGCTGTGGCTGTGGTTATAAACTTCGAGATACGGATTGGCAACAAAATTATTGAATATTTTTTTAGAATTGCCGCCGCTCAACGCATGTTTTCCGACGACAAAAACAGAAGATTTCGCCTGTTTTTCGGTGATAATTTTGTTCAAATCCTCGCTGCCCATCAACGGACCGTCGTCAAAAGTCAAGTAAACCACTTTCGAGTTCGAGTCAATTTTGGTTTGTGGCATTTTGCCCGCAGGCATAAAAACAGGTTCCGCAACCGTTTCAGTTGCAGGAGTTGCCGACGTTTTTTGAGCTGACGTATTATTGTTATTCGTTGCATTGCCTTGATTTTGGCAACTCAAAACACCAGAAAGCGACGCAAGCGACAACATCGAAGCCGCAAAATAAATGGGTAAACGCATTGAAAATTTAAATTTTATCACTATTTTTTTTATATTTTTGAATACACATTCGTCGCAACACATTTTCGACAATCGTGCATTGTTTCCGCAAAGAGACGCAAAATGCGTGCAAAGTTACGTCATTTTTAGCCCCCCCCCAGTATATTTGGCGTTTTTTTGAAAAAAAATTTGTTTTTCCAATCCTTTTCCGCCCTGTGTTTGGTGTTGATATTTTCAAAATCGTTTCATTTCCAAGAAAACAAAGCGCGAAAAAGTGCAAACAAAACACATTTTTCGCGCTTCGTTTTCATCAAGAAACGGGTTTGTCGGGCAACGGCGCGCTGGCGTGAAAATCATTTTTCACCCGTTCTGCGTAGTTGTCCAACAGCGTTTCGATTCGATTTTTTGATGTCGATTGCACAATCATACCCACGTGATATTCTTTCTCGGTCATGCGCCAAACGATTTCTTTATCATCAAAAACAGACATATCAGGACGCTGAAAACGGCTCAACGACACCAAAATTCCCGCATAATCGTTCCGAACTTTGGGCAATTTGTAGGGTTCGCCGAGCGCGGTTGCCTTTTCGAGTTTTGCCCATTCGCGCCACAAATTGATGCCCGACGAAGCCTCCACCATTTCCGCCAAATGCGCGCCACCCACACGCGACGAAGTTTCTAAAAATATAATATCACCCGTCTCATGGTCTTTAATAAATTCTGTATGTGATGCGCTATATTGCATTCTAAATGCGTTCATCACTTCGCTCGTCATGGCTTGCATTTTTTTATCGTCTTCGCCATCAAAATCAACGGTCATCGAACGAAATATTCCGCCGCCATGCGCAACTTCCATCGGTGTTGCGAGATAACGACTGATTCTACAAAATAAAATTTTTCCGCCCAAAGAAAGCGCATCGGCATGAAACACGTCGCCGGGTTTAAATTGTTCCATCAAATAATGATGTCTTCGGTCGCCCAAATCGTTCAAAACTTCCCATGCTTGCTCCTTTGAATGCACTTTTCTGATGCCCGTTGCCGAAGCCTCCGAACGCGGTTTTATCAACACGGGAAATGAAATGTTATCTAAATAATGATTAATTTGAGCGTCGTTAAAAAGTGCCGTAAATTTCGGGACTCGTATGCCCGCGTCTTGCGCACGAAGGCGCATGGCGAGTTTGTCTCGAAAAAAACGCGCCGTCGTTTGTCCCATGCCGTCAATTCGGAAATGTTCGCGCAAGTGGGCGGCTTTTTCGACATCAAAATCGTCGAGCGCAACGATTACGTCAATCGGTCGCGTCCGCATCAGCCAACTCAAACCCGCCACGAGGTCGTCCATGTCCCAATCGCCTTTTTCCGCGCTGCGGTCTTTCACAAAAAAAATGTCGTCGAGCGACGCACGGGGCCAAGCCGCGCCGCGCAATTGCTCCGAAGTGACCAAATAAGTCGTACAACCTTCCGCTTTCGACGAACGAAGAAATTCTTCGCCCTTAAAAAAACTTGAAATGCAAAGTATTGCCAACGGGCGACCCAAATCTACCGATTTTTTCGCGTGTTGCTGCGTTTTTCCCATCTGTAAAAAATATATATTGAGGTTTAAAAAATTGATTAATAACTTGAAGTGACGAAAGAACAAATTTTGTACGAAAGTCCACCCATTTTTGCCGATTTTTTTTCATTTTTTTTTCAATTTGTTTATAAAAATTAACAATTCCATAAAAATAATTAAAAAAAGTTTTTATTTTTATAAAAAAATTGTTTTAAAAAAGAGACAACTTAAAAAAAAGATAGTATTTTTGAGCGTTTTTTTTCAAAAAAACTACCCCCCAGTATTTCCCCCCTCAATCCCCCCGAAGGGAGGAGGAAAGCATTTATTTTTTTAATGTTTAATTAAAAACAATATGAATCCACATTTTTTGGGATTGAGAACTTGCGTTTTCAATGTTACAGATTTGGCGGCGGCGCGAGATTGGTATGCAAAAGTGTTAGACCAACCCGCCTATTTCGACGAACCGTTTTACGTAGGTTTCGACGTTTCGGGCTACGAATTGGGCTTAGTTCCGATGGAACCAAACGTCAATATTGGCGAAAATGTGAATATATACTGGGGGGTCGAAAATGTTGATGCCACCTTTGCGCGATTGCTCGACTTGGGCGCACGCACGCACGAAGCACCCAACGAAGTCGGCAGCGGCATCAAAGTCGCAGCCATCAAAGACCCTTGGGGAAATGTATTTGGCATTATCTTTAATCCTCATTTCAAATTACCTTAAAAAAGTAAAAAAAAATGGACGCGGTTTTTAAGAAAATGAATTTCAAGTCGCCCAAAACGACTGTAATTTTAAATTCGCCTGAAAGTTTTGACGTAAATATTGCGACAATTTCAGATTTCACGACCTTAACTAAAAACGTAAATGGCGTTGAAAATATTGATTTTGCAGTCATTTTTGCTACAAAACAAGCCGAAGTGGACGAAGTTGCCACCATTTTTGCATCGCTTTTGGTAGCCGACGGTTTGTTGTGGATTGCCTATCCGAAAGGCACTTCCAAACGTTACCAATGCGAGTTTAACCGCGACACAGGTTGGGCAAAATTGGGCGAATCGGGTTTTGAACCCGTGCGACAAGTCGCAATTGACGAAGATTGGTCGGCGTTGCGTTTTCGGCGCGTCGAGTTCATCAAAACCATGACCCGCTCGTTTGCCATGACCGAAAAAGGCAAAGAAAAAACCGAAAAAACCGAAAAAATCAAAAAATAATTAAATTTTTCTTCAAAAAACCCGTCCGATACTGGGGGGGTATTTAAAACTTTAATCTAATATGAAAAATATTCTAGAAGCCGCCGTTTTTGAAAACATTCGCCAACGCGCCGAAAAATTGCAGCCTTCGTCAACGCGACAATGGGGCAAAATGGACGCAGCGCAAATGATGGCGCATTGCAATATTCCGCTCGAAATGGCAAACGGAACCACGCCTTTCAAAGACGAAAGTACTTTTTTTTCGCGGACTTTGGTTCGATTTTTCGTCAGTCGTTCTATCAAAAAAGGCGCATTTGGACGCAATTTGCCCACCGTTCCGAGTTTCGTCGTTGCTGATGAAAAAGAATTTGAAGCCGAAAAAGCGCGTTTCCTAAAAAATATTGATTTGTTCTACGAAAAAGGACAACAAGGAAAATTGGCTGAAAAACATCCAGGTTTCGGCAAATTTTCGCTCGAAGAATGGGGCGGTTTGATTGGCGCACACCTCAATCATCATTTAGAGCAATTCAGCGTGTAAAATATTATTTTTTTAAAATCATTTTTTCAATACTAAATTTTTTATTTTTATGAATGTTATTACAATTCTATTGGCGGGCTTGATTCCGCTTGTAGTCGGCTTTTTATGGTACAACGATGCCTTCGGTTTCGGCAAATCGTGGATGAAAGAAAACGGTTTTACGGACGAATTTTTGAAAAAAGACTTCAATCCGTTGAAAGTTTTTGGGCTTTGCTATGTTTTTGGGGTCATGTTGGCGTTTGCGATGATGCCGATGGTGAATCACCAAATGGGCTTGTTTTCGATGTTGCAAGACACGCCCGACCATCAAAACACGGCAACCGAAGTCGGCAAAGCCTATGCTTTTTTGATGGACAATTACGGCAGTGCGTTCCGAACGTTCAAACATGGGGCGTTTCATGGCATTATTTATGGCGTATTTTTGGCGTTGCCATTCTTGGGCATCAACGGTTTGTTTGAGCGCAAAAGTTGGCGTTATATTTTCATTCATTTTGGCTATTGGGTCATCACGTTGGCTTTGGTGGGCGGCGTAATGTGTCAATGGGGTGGAAATATTCGTTAAAAAAATATAACTTTTTCTACTGACAACGAAAAATCCGCATTCCAAAATAAATTGGAATGCGGATTTTTTATTTTCAAAACCTTTATTGTCGCTTCAAAAAATCTAAAATGTCATCAAAACGGTCGGGCGCGAAGCCTGTGTATTGTTGATTTTCAGAAATTGGTTTTCTAAACCACGTCTCTTGCCGTTTTGCGTAGTTTCGAGAATGTTGTTTCACCAAATCTACGGCTTCGGCGAGTGGAATTTTGCCTTCAAAATAATCAAAAAACTCTTGATAACCCACCGTCCGAAGTGCATTTAAATGCCAAAATCGTGACAGACTTTTCACTTCTTCTACCAATCCCGCCGCCAACATCGCATCTACTCTACTGTTGATGCGTTCGTATAAAACAGCGCGTTCTACGTTCGTTTTCAGATAAACGGGTTTAAAAAAACGTATTTTCTTTTCTCCCGTTCTAAAACTCGAAAAAGGTTTTCCTGTCGTCAACGAAACACCCAAAGCACGCAACAATCGCATCGGATTTTGAATTTCTGCATGTTTAAAAAATTCATTGTCAACATTTTCTAACATTTTTTGCAAAACTTCAATTCCTTCTTGTTCAAATTGTTGTTGCAAATCTTGCTTGATTTTTTCGTCCACTTTTGGCAAATCGTCCAAGCCTTCGCACAAGGCGCGCAGGTACAAGCCCGTTCCACCGACACAAATAGCGGTGTCGTGGCGGTCGAAAATATTTTCCAAAACTGCCAATGCTTCCCGTTCAAAATCGCCCACACTGTACGCATCTGTGACACTCAAATTGTTGACAAAATGATGCGGCGCAGCGGCTAGTTCTGCCGTCGTAGGTTTGGCGGTTCCGATGTTCATTTCTCGAAAAAACTGTCGGCTGTCGGCACTCACGATTTCGGTTTCAAAATGTTGTGCCAAACGGATTGCCAAATCGGTTTTGCCCGACGCAGTTGCCCCCCCCAGTATAATGAGTGTTTTTTGGATATTTTTTGCCAATTTTTATCTTTTTTTTCTTAAAAAATTGTGCAAAAGTAGCAAAATTTATAGAAAAAATTAACGAACGCGACGATTTGTTGCAGGTTGTTCTCTCGCAAAATTTTGGGCGGCTTGCGAATCAATGTTGACCGTAAAAACGTTTTTCACGCGGCTGCGCATGTCTTCAAAAGTAATTTTTGAAAGTTCATATACAACCGTCAACGTTCTGCTTTCGCGGTCGTAATCCACCATTTTAACACCTTTGAGATTGATGGCGCGTTGCAATTCGAGGTCAGAAACCTTAATTTCGACCGCTTCGCCGATGTAGAATGATTCCGTTACTTGCACGTTTTGTGCAGAAATTTTTGAGCCTAAAACGAGGATTGCTGTTGTAAAAACAATAGATGAAATCGCCTTTTTCATAATGATACACTTTTTTATTGTGTGATAAAATTTTGAGGAAAAATTGGAATATAAAATCGTTATAACATTAGTTTTTTAAACTATGAATGTATTGATACCAATCTATTAGAAAAAAACGCGCCATATTCTCAAAAAAACATACCGAAAAATAACGAAATTGTGACGGCTAAAAACAAAAAAGACTTTCCTGAAAAACATCAGAAAAGTCTTTTTTATATTGGTAATACAATAATTATGTATTAAATTTTAATCAAATGATTTGTTCGTTCGTCTCGCCGCGTCGGAAAGCGATTGATATTCCATCGTAGAAAGACCGTCCATCACAAAATGAACTGGATTGACAGGTTTGCCATGAAAATGCACTTCGTAGTGGCAATGCGGACCCGTCGAACTACCCGTCGAACCCACCAAACCAATGCGTTGCCCTTTTTTGATACGCTGCCCCATTTTCACGTCAATTTGTTTCATATGACCGTATAATGTCACATAACCAAATCCATGGTCAATTTTTACCGTATTTCCGTAGCCGCCATCGCGACCCGCTTCTATGACTTCGCCGTCGCCAGTTGCCTGAATCGGGGTGCCACTATCCGCCGTAAAATCAATGCCTTTGTGGAACTTCATCACGCGGTGAATTGGGTGAAAACGCATGCCAAAACCAGACAACAACGAAACGCTACGTGCCAATTGGTCTTCGCGAACAGGTTTGATGGAAGGGATAGAGGCGAACATTTGCTCCTTATTTTTCGCCAACACCGCCAACGTATCTAATGAACGCGATTGAATCGCCAATTGATAAGCCAATTGCTGGATTTTTCCGCGTGTTTCCGACAAACTTCGTGCGCTCGTGAAGTGCGCAATGTCCGCATTTTGGTCAGAACCACCCGTGCCGCCTTGCCAAACGTCTTTGTCAACAGGTTTCATGTTGAACATCACACGGTGAACATAAGCGTCGCGGTCTTGCACATTTTGCAAAACGTGCGACATTTTGTCCACCGTATTGCCTTGCGCATCAACCAAAGTTCGGAGTTGTTCGTTTTCGCCTTGCAAGCGGCGCAGTTCCGAAAAAGACGGAATCACTCCAATTTGCATCAGCACGAACATACCCATTAACAAAGATACAATACAAGCCGAGATGATGCCGAAAATACGCACCGCTCGCTCTTGTTTGGATTCTTCTATTTTCTCATATTGTAATGTCTGTTTGTTGTAAACAAACTTTTCCTTACTCATTTTCAATAATTTTTTGTAGCTTTTTGGGGAGATTGCCCTTGCTTGCGCAAAGTGTATTTGGTGATAAACGTTGTACCCAAAAAACTCCGTAGTAGTATGAATTAAAAAACTGTCCTTTGATGTTCGTTTTTATGTGGAATATTTTATATTGGATTGATGTGGAAATAACCTTTTTTGCAAATGTTATATTAAATATTTTTACAAAAGTAAAACATAAAGTCTATATCTTGTATCACTTCATTTATAAAATTATACTTTTTTTACCGTTTTTTTGATTTTTTGCACCGAAAAATAATATTTTTGAACAAAAACTCAATTTTAAATTACAAAATACGTGACAATTGTTGTTAACAATTTGCAAAACAGCCCCCCCCCAGTATATTTCGCCTTTTTTGCCCATTTTGAGCATCAACTTTTCCAATTTTCGGTCAATATTTGAAGAATCAAAAACGCAATCCGATTCACGCTGGCTTTGGAATTGCTCAACACGACCACGCCCTTGCGCGAGCGCGGAATGAAAAACATAGCCGCCGACATGCCACTGGTCGAGCCGCTTTGCCCCACCACTTCGATGCCGCGCCGTTGCCGAACTACATGCCAAGCATGGGCAATCGAAGTTTTGCGGTCAAAAAAAGTAGGCGATTCTATGCGATGACTTTTTTGTAAAATAGGATTAGTCAATTGTTTACGCATAAAAAAAAGTAAATCATTGACATTGCTTCTCAAACCCAATGCGCCTTCAAAGCTCAAATAACGCCGCATCGGAACGGGCGATGCCGACAAACTATACCCTTGTGCCACCGTAAAATCAGCTTTTGGCGCGCCAAAAAACGTAGCAACGCCTTCGATACTGGGGGGGGGCAAAATTTGAGGTTGTAACTTTTTTTCAAAAAAATCTTTATACGGTTGCTGCGAAATATGCGCAATGATGCGCTCCAAAATCGCAAAATTGATGTGCGAAAACAAATATTTTGGCTTCGCGTCCACCGATTCGGGCAATGTTTGTAGAAATTCTAATAAATTTTCAAACGAATAATCCGCAAAAGGTTGGGCAATATCGCGTTCTTCGTCGCCAATATTATTTGGCAATTTTGGCAACCCCGACGTGTGACTCAACAACTGTCGCGTCGTAATTTTTGCAGCGCGGGCGAACTGAAAATCAGACGGCAAATAGCCCGCAATCGGCAAATCGAGGTCAATTTTGCCTTCACTTTCAAATATTTCAAGGGCGGCGGCAACAAAAACGTGCGTCAAACCTCCAATTTCAAAAATCGTATTGCCGTCAGGCGGACGATTGGTGAGTTTAGAAATTCGCCCAAAACCAAAGCAAAACGTAGAGTCGCGGTCCACCACGCCCACCACAAAACCCGTCAGTTTTGTCGAATCCAACCGCAATTCATTGGCGAGCATGATTTCCAAAACGTTGCGTAATTGCGCCGAATCTTGCGCAACCATCGCACGTGAAAACCCAAAAAATAAAACAAATAAACAAATAAATCGCATCATCGTATCAAAAAAATTAGTAAACATTTTTGCAAAAATACAATAAAAATGCGCAGCGTTTTGTCAAAAAAATAAGTCAAAATAATTAAAACAATAAACACTTAATCAATGATTTACGCACAGATTCTTTTTTAATATTTACTATAATCTATTTTAAAATTATCCAATTTTGGTACAAATTTTCGTTTTCGTTGGCATTCGTATTCATAAATTGTTTTGCCTAAATCTGCCATAAATGGAAGACCTATGGTGTCGTAATCATATTTGTCATCATTGAATATTTCGTCGCTGTTGCAATAAATCGTGGCAGACAACAAAAACTCCACATTGCGCTCAAAATCTACGACATAAGCATTGTCAATCAAAAAACCGTATGCATCACCGACTTTATTAAAAATTCTAATGTTTTTAGGCATCGGCTTTTTCGAGTTTCCAAACATTAAAAATTTACAATAACTGTCCCACGCGCCCGCGCTGTCGGCATCGGGATAGCGCGGCGACGGGCTTTCGAGCGGTGACATGCTCATGTAGCGATACAAAAAATCATAATCTGATGCTGTCAAATCAAATTTTTCTTCATCGGGCGTGGCTTCGGGAAACAACACGGCACGCAGCATTCGTTGCTGGTCTTCGAGCGAAAAATGGTTTTTAAACGTAAAACTAAACGGTTCGTTGACCAATTTTTCGCCTTTCATAAACCCTTTTCCGATAGAAATAGGCGTTTCATCAAAACGCATTGCGCTGATTTGTTCGGGCTGTTTGTAGATGGTTTTGCCCGATTTCCAAAACGAAACGGCGTTGGTCTGCGCGTTTTCGGCAGCACTCATCGGAATCGAGAGCCGATGCCGAATGCGTAGGTTTTTATAATTTTTTAAATATAAATTTTTGTTAAACGCTTCTTGACCGACAAACTCATAGAGCCGATTGAAGGCATCATTGTCGCTAACGAGCAAGATTTTTTTAACATAATGTGCTATCGAAGGCATTTTTGTTGCCGAAGTTGTGTCTAAATACTGGGGGGGGTAGTCTGAAATGGCGGCAACGCTGTCCGTAAACATCGGCGTTTCTTTTTGAATATCAAACTTAAATATATGGTTCAAATGGTTAATTTTTTCCAACGCCAACAAGCACGCAGGGAATTTGACCGTCGAAGCGGGATAGAAATATTCCTTCGGGTCGGCGCGAAAGCGATGCGTGGTGAACGTCGGGCGATTTTGCGCGTCGCGGTCAATTTGAGTATAGACAATTTGAACGCGATATTTTTCGGGATTTGCCAATATTTTTTCAAATTTGGGGTTGTTTTTTCCTAAAATTTCGAGCAATGTTGCGTCATTTTTTTGTCCAAAAATAGGTTGAAACATCAAAAATGCAGCGAAAAACGCCATTTTTTGAAACACTTTATTTTTCATCAAATATATTTTAAAAAACATTTTTTAAATAATTCTTTAATAATTTTGCGTCAAAAATATTATTTTTTATAGAAAACTGCTTTTTCGAGTGGCTTTTTTTACCTTTGAGCCGCCATATTTTTTTTATCCACATTTTTGAAAAACATGTATTTAAAAAAACTTTTATTGACAAATTTTAAAAATTACGAATCGTTGCGATTGGATTTGCACGAGCGCGTCAATGCCTTTGTGGGCTTGAACGGCGGCGGAAAAACCAATGTCCTCGACGCAATATTTTATCTTTGTATGTGTAAAAGTTATTTTCAACATTTAGATGCCGACATCATCACAAAACCACTCGAAAGCGACCAAAAACCCGCCGATTTCATGCGTTTAGAAGGTTTTTTTGAACGAAATGGACGAAAAGAACGCATCGTCGCCAAAATTCAAGCGCGAAAAAAGAAAGTTTTTGAGCGAAATGACGCGCCATATCCCTCGCTTTCGGAGCATGTCGGACTGTTGCCCGTCGTCATCGTCGCACCCGACGACGTACAATTGGCAACCGAAGGCAGCGAAGAACGACGACGTTTTATAGACACCACACTTTCACAAATGGATAATAAATATTTAAATTATCTCATTTTGTATAATAAAATTGTCGAACAACGCAACGCGCTGCTCAAAAAATGGCTTTCTGAACGCAACGATACTGGGGGGTCGGCAGACACGGCGTTGTTGGACGTTTACGATGCCCAATTGCGTGCGCCGACGGCTTATATTTTTAAAAGTCGGCAGGCTTTTATCGCTGATTTTTCGCCGATTTTTAATGAAATTTATCAAAAAATAAGCGATAATCGCGAAAATGTGGTCGTCACCTACGAAAGTAGATTGAAAAATGATATAGACTTTTTAGAAATATTAAAAGCCGCTCGGCAAAAAGATTTGATATTGGGACGCACATCAGTCGGCATTCATCGCGACGATTTGGGGTTTGAAATTGATAAAAAACCATTGAAAAAATTTGGTTCGCAGGGGCAATTAAAATCTTTTGTCGTCAGTTTGAAATTGGCGCAACATCAAATTCTAGCAAAAAACGAATTGCAAATTTCACCAATTCTATTGTTAGATGACATTTTTGACAAATTGGACGACCAACGCATCGAAAATTTATTACAACTGTTGGCACAACAACGCATTGGACAAATTTTTCTGACCGATACGCACCCCGAACGAACGCTCGAAGTGCTGACAAAATTGGGCGTTCCGTTCCAAATTTTCAATGTGGCGGCAGCGAAAGTCCAAAAAATGCCCTCCCCCAGTATCCAAGCCGATTAAACGCTTTTTTTGTCGTTTTTTCAATACTATTTTTTTCTTATCAACAAAATAAATATTTAAATCTCCATTTGTCAATCTGATGGAATGGGTTAACTTTGCAACCTATTTTTGGATAAAAACATGATTGAAAATCAAACTTTTAAATTGGACGATGGGCATGTGGTGCCGCTTCGGATTCATCGCGAACGGCGCAATGGTTTTCGGATGTCGGTCGGACAAGATGCCGTGATTGTTCGTTTGCCGCTCGCGCTTGATGGCTCGGGCGAGGCAAAAGCCGCTGCTTTTATCGGTGAAAATTTAGAAAAATGGTTGAAAAAAAATCCTGATTTACTCGACCGTTTTTCTAAAAAACAATATCAAGACGGCGACCAAATTTTGGTCGGTGAACGCGCCTATCAACTCGAAATTGTGGAAAGCAACGACCGCAAATCTCATGCCGCCAAGTTGTTGCGCGGGCGCGTGGTGTCTATCGAACTTTCCGCGCCAGACAGCGAAACGGGCAAACAAAATGCCATTTCTACGCTGTTGAGTCGTGTCGTGGCTGCCGATTTTTTGCCTGAAATGACGCGCCGTGTATTAGAAATCAATGAAATTTTCTTCAAAAAATTCAATAAACACATCAAATCTGTTCGCCTCAAAAATAATTCTTCCAATTGGGGAAGTTGCTCTTCGTCGGGCAATCTCAATTTTTCAACGCGCTTGTTGTTCGCGCCTGCCGATGTCGTGGATTATGTGATTATCCACGAATTGGCGCATTTGATTGAACTCAATCATTCCGACCGTTTTTGGCAACTCGTATATGATGCCATGCCCGATTATCGAGAAAAAGAAATTTGGTTGTCTAAAAATTCCGCAAATATGAAATTTTGACTACCCCCCAGTATAAAAGCCCTCACACGCAGGTGTGAAGGCTTTTATGTATTAGAAATTTAATAAAAAAGTTATTGGATTTTTTTTACTGCGGCTTTCCATGAGGTGATGCCGCCGTCTAAATCAATCACTTCTTTGAAACCCATTTTCACCAATGCGGCGGTGGCGCGTCCACTTCGTCCGCCCGCCGCGCAATAGACGGCAATTGGTTTTTTCTTATCCAATTTAGCGACCAATTTGGCGAAATCTGGGTCATTCCAGTTGATGTTTTGCGCATTTTGGATTTTTCCTGATGCGCATTCTTCGGGCGTTCGCACGTCCAAAACTTGTATATTTTTTCGTTGCAAAGCAGTTTCAAAACCAGCCACATCAACCCGTTTTTGACCCAATGCTTCTGTATTACAATTCAAAAACAACATCGAAACGAAAAATAATTTTATCAAAAATTTCATTTTTATTATTGATTTTTTCTAAAAAATTTATTCAAAAAGTGCAATAAATGACGTTTTATACTGGGGGGGTATAAAAAATTTGGATTTACGCATCGCTATCGTCAAATTCGCCTTCCCATTTTGCAATCACGACGGTTGCCAAACAGTTGCCGAGCATATTTACACCCGTTCTGACCATATCCATCAATACGTCAACGCCTAAAATCAAGTAAATGGGCCATTCTGGAATGCCAAATTGCCCAATCGTTCCCATCAAAATTATCAACGACGCACGCGCAACGCCCGCAACGCCTTTGCTGGTAATCAACAAAGTTAACAATAATGTAATTTGTTCACTAATGGACAAGGCAATCGAATGGTCGGTCGCTTGCGCCACAAACACCGCCGCACAACTCAAATACAACGTCGTTCCATCGAGATTAAAACTCATGCCCGTTGGCAAAACGAAAGAAACAATGCGCTTTGGAATACCATATGCTTCCAATCTTTCCATCGCAACGCCCAAAGCCGCTTCGCTTGATGCCGTTGAAAAAGCAATTGAAACGGGTTCACGCGCTGCTGCCCAAAATTTTCGGACGTTTATTTTCATAAACCAAACAATAGAACCAAAAATGACAACCACAAAAACCACTAACGCCCCATACAAAGTCAAAATCAATTTCAACATGGGCGTTAACACATCTATTCCCATCGCAGCGACCGCCGATGCCATCGCACCAAACACACCAAATGGTGCAAAATACATCACGATATTCGTAAACTTAAACATCACTGCCGTCAAACTTTCGCAGAAACGAACCATGCGGTCGCGGTGTTCGCCGCCAGCCATGTTGATACCTAACGCAAACAAAATAGAAAATACTACAATCTGCAACACCTGATTCTCGGCAATAGATTTGGCAATATTTTCAGGAAAAATATGTGCTACAATCGTTTTCCAGTCTTGTTTAGGTGGTTTTTCTGCTGCTACTTTTGCGTCGGCGAATACTTTTTGTAGGCTGTCAATGCTACTTTTTACAATCGTTGATTTCAACGAATCGGGCGCAGCTTCGTAATTTCTTAAAATCTCTTCGGTTTCTGCCATCGCCATTGGCGCAGCTACGTCTTTCCAATCTTTCTTTACACTCGACGCTTTTCCTTGCAATGCCAACGCTTTTTCCTTGTTGATGCGTGGGTCATCGCCCGCTTTGGTAAAGTTGATTGCCAACAAACCAAACACCAACGCCAATGAAGTAACGGCAATAAAATAGCTAAATGCCTTGATGCCCATGCGCCCAACACTCTTGGAATCGCCGTGACCCGCAATGCCGACCACCAAAGTAGCAAACAACAAAGGCGCAACAATCGTTTTGATGAGTTGCAAAAAAACCTTGCTGAAAATGTCAAACTCTTTGGCAACAGACGGAAAGCTATTTCCAACCAACACGCCCAAAACCAGCCCAATCATTATCCAAGCCGTCAAACTCAATTTTAATTTCATCAATATATTTTTTTAGTTGTTAAAATAGTTATATCTTTTTTTCAAAAGGAATTTCATAATTTGCTCCATCATACGCGGCAAAAGTATTTGGAAAAACCGTTTTGGCTTCGTCCGTAAGCGGTGTGTCATCGTAATAACGAGATGAAAAATGCCCAATTACCAATTTTTCAACGCCCGCACGAAGGGCGACATTGGCGGCATCAATTGCCGTAGAATGAAACGCAAATTCGGCATGTTCACGCATTTCTTCTAAAAACGTGGCTTCGTGAAACAATAAATCAACGCCTTTGACCGCATCAATAACGGCTTCTGAAAAACGGGTGTCAGAACAATAAGCAAACGAACGCGGTGGCGGCGGGTCTTTCGTCAGTTCTACATTTGAAACAATTGTTCCATCGGATAACTCAAAATCATCACCGTTTTTAATGCCACGCAAAAACGAATGCGGAATCTCATATTGCGCAATCTTTTCTTTTAATAAACGACGTTTAAAAGGCTTTTCTTTAAACAAAAAACCACACGTCGCAATCCGATGTTCGAGCGGAAAATGCCAAACTTCGAGACTTTCAGTATCCATGATTTTGCGTCGTTCGGTCGTGTCCAAAACCACAAAGAAAAGCGGAAACGGACAATTGAACTGCGAATGCTTAAAATTAACCGCCATTATTTCGCTCAAACCTTCGGGCGCATAGACCATCAGCGGCGCGGTGCGACCCAAAAGCGCGTAAGAAGTTATCAAACCCACCAAACCATAATAATGGTCGCCATGCAGATGAGAAATAAAAATATGATTAATCGAATTTCGCTTAATTTTATATTTCATCATCTGCAATTGCGTTCCTTCGCCGCAATCAATCAAAAAAAGATGTTGTCCGACCGATAAAACATAGGCAGAAAGCCCACGTTCCATCGTCGGAACGGCTGCACTACTACCCAAAACTGTTAATTTGAAAACCATAAACTCACACGGCTACTTTCATTAGTTCGACAAAGATATAAACTTTTTTTTTACGCCATTGAAAAAAACAATTTTACAAAAGAAATTAAGATAAATCTATTCAAAAACTACGTAATGTTTTTGTTTTACAAATTGCATAAAAATAGCTACCCCCCAGTATCAAAGCCATTGTTTGATGTTTTTTTAGAATTTTGACATAAAATTTATGACTTTTGGATATTCTTTACGTCAAAAAGTGCGTTCTTTGCGGCGTTTTTTATGATTTGATTGCTATTTTTTTTTCAAAATTTTAAACTTCATTTGATTTCGTATGAAAAATTTTAAAGTATTATTGATGGCTGCGGCTGTGGCAACGGCTTTGTTGACAACTTCATGTGGCGGCAGCGACCCCGTTGAACCCACACCCGTAAAAACTTATGGAAAAGTATTGTTCAGTCATTCGGCTTACAATGCGCCGCGTGTACAAGTTTTAGTGGACGGTGTAGCAATTGGAACGGATTCAATTGGTTACACACAAAACTCACAGTACAAAGACGTGCAAACAGGCGCACGCCGCATTGTCCATGTACACGTAGGCGCAAACGCAGTCTTGACCGACACGTTGCCTTTGTTGAACAAAGATGTAAATTATAGTTATTTCGTTTATCGTGACTCTGCAAACCGCCTCAGACGCTTGTTTACGTCTGATGATTTGGCTGCGCCCGCTTCTGGAAAAGCAAAAATCCGTCTTTTCCATGCTGGTTACGATGCTGGAGCAGTAAATGTAGAAGCTGTTGCACCAAATGGTGTTGCTACTTCTAACAATACGTTTTCTATTGTTGCATTTGAAAATTTGACCAGTGCAACCGAGTTAACGGCAGGTACGTATGACTTAAAAATCAAAATTCCCGGCACGTTGAGCATTTTGAAATCTATCAACGGCATCTCGTTGGAAGCTGGAAAAGTTTATACGTTGGTATTGAGTGGCAACATTACGATGGCAAATGCACTCACGGTTACTAAAATTCAACAAAACTAAACGTTTGTCCAACGTTTTTTTACCAATAAGCGATTAGCAATTTGTTAATCGCTTATTTTTTTTTAAAAATGACACCCCCCCAGTATATTTGCCGTTTTTATGTCAAAAACTACTTATTTTTGCGTCCAGATTTTAAAAAATACTTTATTTCAAAAATATGAAGAAAATAATCATACTTGGAGCGGGCGAAAGTGGTACGGGCGCAGCATTATTGGCAAAAGCCAAAGGTTTTGACGTTTTCGTATCCGATAAAAGTGCTATTGCTGAAAGATATATCGCTGAATTAAATGCCGCAAACATTGCGTTTGAAAGCGGACAACATACAGAAAATAGGATTTTATCTGCGGATTTAATCGTCAAGAGTCCGGGCATTCCCGACCGCATTGCTTTGTTGCAAATGGCGCAAGAACACAACATCGAAATCATTAGCGAAATAGAATTTGCCTATCGTTTTTTGCCGCCGCGCTCTAAAATCATTGCCATCACGGGTTCAAATGGAAAAACTACGACAACAGAATTGGTCTATCATCTTTTGAAAACAGGCAAAAAGAATGTCGCATTGGGCGGCAACATTGGTTATAGTTTTGCGCGGTTGGTCTTAAATGGTTCGTTTCGTTGGTATGTGTTGGAACTCAGTAGCTTTCAATTAGATGGCATCATGAGTTTTCGTCCAAACATTTCTATTTTATTAAATATTACACCCGACCATTTGGATAGATATGACTATAAAATGGAAAATTATGTTGCTTCAAAGTTCAAGATTCGACAAAATCAAGGTAAAAATGATATTTTCATTACCAACGGCGATGATGTGGAAATTGATAAGTTTGAATCAACGCAAAATTTGCCTTTGGGTCTTCGATATTATCAAATTTCGGCACGTATTTTTGATGGCGCAACCGACGCATCTATTGACGGTTTGACAAAAGATGGAGACTTTATAAATCATCAATATTTGATTCATCAGCCGATGTTAATGGCTCCTCACAATTTGTTCAATGCCCAATGCGCCGTCGTTGCCGCCATTCATGCGAAGGTAAGCGCGAAAGCCATTCAAACGGCTTTGGATAGCTTCCAAACGCCGCCGCATCGGTTGGAATGGGTGTTGGAAAAAGATAATATTCGTTACATTAATGACTCGAAAGCAACGAATGTAGATTCTGTATTTTGGGCATTAAAGGCGATGAAAACCCCAACGATTTTGATTCTTGGCGGACAAGACAAAGGCAATGATTATACGCAAATCGAATCATTGGTGATAGAAAAAGTGACTGCCATCGTCGCAATGGGCGTTGACAATCAAAAGATTTTAGATTTTTTTGGAGATAAAATATCCATCATCGAAACCGCCAAGAGTGCCGTTGAAGCCGTCGAAAAGGCGCAAAAACTGGCGAAAAATGCCTTATATACTGGGGGGGGTGCCGCAACGGTGTTATTGTCTCCCGCATGTGCAAGTTTTGATTTGTTCAAGAACTACGAAGACCGTGGCAATCAATTTCGCGCTGCGGTGTTAGCATTGTAGAAAAAATATAACGTTATGAAATAATGAAGCTGTTTAAACAAAAAAAAAGTATTCCCAAAAAAGTGCGACCTTTGTGGTGTTGAATCATAAAATA
>JBJOPA010000303.1:0-7501 GCA_046051005.1 Bacteroidota bacterium | reverse complement strand
AACCTAATTCAACCCGGAAAAGGCGTAAGCACCACCACAAACGGCGAAGACATCTCCAAATATACGCAAAAAGCCGCAGATTTCACGTGGTTAAAGTTTTTTCAAGACAATTCGACCTTGCAAGTGTTGATTTTTGCAATTCTTTTTGGAATTTTAATGACCAAATATAGCGGACGAAAAACCGTTTTGAGCAAACTGACCATCGCATCAAAATACCTATTCAAAGGCTTACATTTCATCATGCTTTTCGCGCCCGTCGGTGCGTTTGGCGGCATGGCTTTCACCATCGCAAAATACGGAATCAAAACTTTATTGCCTTTGATGAAGCTCATGGCGACCGTTTATGCGACGATGGCGATATTTATTTTCGTCGTTTTATGGGCTATTTTACGCCATTATCGCGTCGAATTGTGGGCTTTTTTGAAATTCATACGCGAAGAATTGTTAATCGTTTTAGGCACGTCGAGTTCGGAGGCGGCGTTGCCAAATTTGATGGAAAAATTAGAGCAAATGGGCTGTTCAAAATCCGTCGTCGGGCTGGTGGTTCCGACGGGTTATTCCTTTAATCTCGACGGGACGACCATTTACTTGGCGATGTCGGTGCTTTTTCTAGCGCAAGCCTTCAATGTTCACTTGGAAATGGGGCAAATTTTGACAATTATTGGCATTTTAATGGTCACCTCGAAGGGCGCGGCGGGCGTTACGGGCAGCGGATTTGTGGTATTAGCCTCCACTTTGAGTGCCGTGAAAGTCATTCCCGTAGAAGGTTTGGCATTGTTGTTGGGCGTTGACCGCTTCATGTCCGAAGCGCGTGCCATCACCAATTTTATCGGCAACGGCGTGGCAACCATTTGGCTCGCCAACAACGAAAATGAGTTTGATAGAGAAAAAATGAACCACGCTTTCAAAGAAAATAATCTATAATTTTTTCTATTAAAAATCTAATTATTTTTTAAATTTTAATTATTCAATAAAAAGAAAATTCTGTTTGAGTAATATTTTGATAAAAATTATGCTTGGGAAGCCCCCCCCCAGTATATTCCGCCAAAAATAGGTTTTGATGACCCTATCAACGCCCTCGCCCACCCTTGCGAGGGTTTTATTTTCAAAATTTATAAAAAGAAAATTTTATTTAAGTAAAATAAATAAATAAATTATTTCAAGAAAAGGCTTGCGGAGTAAAATATTGGTTGTATATTTGCAACAAATTTTTGTTTATTTTTTACGCTATATTTTAAAAAGAGATTATGAAAAAACAGGATTTGAATCGAAAATACAACATCACCGACGCTGATTTCTATGTCCGTTGCATGGAAACGGCGCGTTATGTGTCGCGTGACATAGACGAGTTTAAAAAACACGGCTATGCTGCCGAAAAAGTGACGGGCTTCATCGCGCAATGCGAAAAATTTCGGAACATGCCCGACGACGACGAAATGGTAGGCGACCAAATGATTGTCACCGAAAAAAAGTACGATGCCGCCGAAAAACTCAAAAACGCCATCAGAAGCATCATGACCCGCGTGGAGATGAAATATGGCAACCGAAGCGGACGCTACCGAAAATTCGGAACCGCAAAAATGGGCGATATGACCGATGCACAATTGCTTTTTTGCGCCCGTCGCGTCGCCCGTGTAGCGCGACAACAAATGGATTTTTTTGAAGATGTTGGGCTTTCTGAAAAAACCGTCGCCCGCGTGTTAGACGCTGCCATCGTTTTTGAAAATGCGATGAACATTCAACAAGATAGAATTGCCGACCGCGACATTTCCGTAGAAGTGCGCGTGGAAGTTGGCAACAAAATCTATGACGAATGGGTAAAAATTTGTATCATCGGAAAAGATATTTGGTTGGAAACTAATCCGCAAAAATATGAGCAATATTGCATCTATGAAAGCAATAATGACCAAAAAATTGCAAGAAAACAAAGACTTGCAAACGAAGCCGACGATAAAACAGCCGAAGAAAAATAAAAAAAATAGATTGGTTACAGATTCGATAAATTATAATTTATTGAATTTATAACCAATCTAAATAGATATTTTTCCAAAAAATGATACCCCCCAGTATAAAACGTGTTTTAGAGACGGAAAACGCCCGACGACGACGAAATGGTAGGCGGTTTGAACACTTTTATCCGAAAGATTCAACAATTTTCAAAAGTTACTGAAAGAATTTGATGAATTGAAAATTGTGAAAATTGGCATTTTCATGGCACATCGGTTTCACAAATTTATCACATTTTTTGAAGAATTTTTGAACAAAAGTTGCAAAAAATGATTAAATATTTACCTTTGCGTTGGAAAGGACAAAATGCGTAAAATTGAGTCCGTAAATTATAGAAAATTTTAAAACGATAATAAAATTATGCAAGGCATAAATACGTATGCACCTATTTTGGTGATGATGGGCATTGCGCTCGGTTTCGTGGTGTTTGTAATGGTTTTGACGCACCTGATTGTGCCAATTTTTTCGCCGAAAAAAACGTCAAACATCAAGTCTGAAACTTTTGAATGTGGCATCGAAGCCGTCGGAAATGCGCGCACGCCGTTTTCTATCAAATACTTTTTGGTAGCGGTTTTGTTCGTTTTGTTCGACGTGGAAGTTATTTTCATGTACCCTTGGGCGGTCAATTTCAAGGCATTGGGCTTGAAAGGTTTGGCGGAAATGTTTTGTTTTATCGGTTTGTTTCTCGTCGGTTTTTTCTACATTTTGAAAAAAGGCGCGTTGACTTGGGAACAAATGCGACAAGACGACTAAACGATTTAGCAAAAAAGTTAATTTAAAATTAAGAAAAAAAAGTTTTCAATCATAAAAAAATAATTGAAAAATGAGTACGATAGCAGTTCCAAAAAATATTGATATTTCTGCCGAACACACGCCTGCGGGCGTTGAAGGTCCGGGTTTTTTTGCAACCAGCCTTGACAATGTGGTGGGCATGGCGCGCAAAAATTCGTTGTGGCCCCTTCCGTTCGCGACTTCATGTTGCGGCATCGAGTTCATGGCGACGATGGCATCTCACTACGATTTGTCGCGTTTTGGCATGGAACGCATTTCGTTTTCGCCGCGTCAAGCCGATTTGTTGATGGTGATGGGGACGATTTCCAAGAAAATGGGACCGATTTTGCGACAAATTTATGAGCAAATGGCAGAGCCAAAATGGGTGTTGTGCATGGGTGCGTGCGCGAGTTCGGGCGGCATTTTCGACACGTATTCGGTGTTGCAAGGCATTGACCGCATCATTCCGGTGGACGTTTACATTCCAGGTTGCCCGCCGCGTCCTGAACAAGTGATTGAAGCCATCATTAAAATTCAAGAAATGGCGCAAAGCGAATCCGTTCGCCGCCGCGACAGCGACGAATACAAAGCAATGTTGGCAACTTACGGCATTGAATAATTTTTTTATATAACAATTTTACTTTATGGAAAATAATTCAGAAGATAAAAAAAGCAAGCTCACCCGAGCGACCGTAATTGGCATCATTGCAGGAATTATCCTTTATAAAATTGTGTTTAATTCGGGTCTATTTTTCAAAAATTAAACTTTTTGAGCTAAAAATAGCCCCCCCCCAGTATCCAGCCTATTTTTTGAATGTGATGGGTTGTTTTTTACTTTTAAAAAAAATATTTTTTTTGACGATATGAATATGAATCGAATCGCGCCCGATGCCGCTTTCAAAACGGAAGCAGTGAGTGAATTGGCGCAAAAAGTGGGTTCCAAACTTGCCCAACGCTTTGGCGAAGGGATTTTGACCAGCGAAATTTTATACGATTTTCCAACGTTTACCGTCCAACGCGATTTGGTGGACGATATTTTGTCGTTTCTATACAATGATACCGAACTCGAATTTCAGTTTTTGACCACCGTTTGCGGGCTGCATTATCCCGAAAACGTAGGCGCGGAACTCGGCGTGATGTATCAATTGCACAATTTGCCCAACAATTGGCGCATTCGACTCAAAACTTTTGCGCCCATCGGCGACCCAAAAGTGCCTACTGCAACCACCGTTTTTGCCTCTGCAAACTGGCAAGAACGCGAAACATATGATTTTTATGGAATCGAATTTGTTGGACACCCCAATCTTTCACGGATTTTGAACATGGACGAAATGACTTATTTCCCGCTCCGCAAAGAATATCCGCTTGAAGATTTGCAACGCGAAGACAAAAACGATACGATGTTTGGAAGATAATTTTTTGAGTAAAAACACTTCGTTTTTATGCTCAAAAAGTGAAATATACTGGGGGGGGGCATTTTCCAATAAAAATTTTGTCCTTCTTGAAAAATATTTTTAGTTTTAAAATAAGATTTTGTTTCATCAAAATTTTTGTCAATAAAATATGGTAACTGAACCGCTTAAAGCACAAGCCACCGAAGAGAAAGAATATTCGACGCTAAATCTGGGACCTACGCACCCAGCAACGCATGGTATTTTTCAAAATATTTTGACGATGGACGGCGAAACCATCATCAACGCCGTTCCGACGGTGGGCTATATCCATCGCGCTTTTGAAAAATTGGCGGAACGTCGCCCGTATTATCAAATCACACCGATTACCGACCGACTCAATTATTGTTCTTCGCCCATCAACAATATGGGTTGGCACATGACGGTCGAAAAGTTGTGCGGCATCGAAGTTCCAAAACAGGCGCAATATCTCCGCGTCATCATCATGGAATTGGCGCGTATTGCCGACCATATTATTTGCGACACCATTATTGCCGTAGATACAGGCGCGATGACGGGCTTTTTCTACCTTTTTGAGTTTAGAGAACGCATTTATGAAATTTATGAAGAAATTTGTGGCGCACGTTTGACCACCAATATCGGTCGAATCGGCGGCATGGAACGCGATTTTTCGCCCAGAGCTTGGGAGAAAATCCACAAATTTATGGCAGAATTTCCACCCGCGTTGAAAGAATTTGATAAGCTCGTGACCCGCAACCGCATTTTTATGGACAGAACCATCGGTGGCGGTGCTATTTCAGCAGAACGCGCCTTGAATTTTGGTTTCACGGGTCCAAATCTTCGTGCGGCGGGCGTGGATTACGACGTTCGCGTGATGAATCCGTATTCAAGTTATCAAGATTTTGACTTTGAAATTCCGCTTGGCATCAATGGCGACACCTACGACCGTTACGGCGTTCGCATGGCAGAGATGTGGGAATCTATGAAAATTATCCGTCAGGCTATCGAAAAAATGCCAAAAGATGGTATCAATGCCGATGTTCCAGACTTCGTTTTGCCTGAAAAAGCAGACGTTTATTCCAAAATGGAAGCCTTGATTTATCACTTTAAAATTGTGATGGGCGAAGCAGATTTGCCTGTCGGCGAGGTGTATCATGCCGTAGAAGGTGGCAACGGAGAGTTGGGTTATTATTTGATTTCTGATGGTGGTCGCACGCCTTATCGCTTGCATTTCCGCCGTCCGTGCTTCATTTATTATCAGGCGTATCCCGAAATGATTAAAGGCGGTTTGTTGTCCGATGCCATCATCACGATGTCTTCGATGAACGTAATTGCGGGTGAATTGGACGCATAAAAGATTGAAAATCACTTTTTTATAGATAAAAAATATCCTTTTTTGAGTTTTATACTGGGGGGTATGCTTTTTGAGCAAAAATTTTAGTTTCTAATAAAATGGAAAATAAAGAATATAAATTTTCATCGGAAACGATGGCGCGTGCGCAGGAAATTATTGGTCGTTATCCAGCAGGAAAACAGAAATCGGCACTCATTCCCCTACTCCATTTGGCGCAGGACGAATTTGGCGGCTGGCTTGCCCCAAAAGCAATGGATTATGTAGCAAGTTTGTTACAGATTCAGCCAGTCGAGGCGTACGAAGTGGCTTCTTTCTACTCGATGTTTAACCTCAAAAAGCGCGGCAATTGCTTGATTGAAGTTTGTCATACGTCGAGTTGTTGGTTGATGGGTGCGGAAGATGTGGTTCGTCATATCGAAAAAAGGTTAAATATCCATGTTGGCGAAACAACGGCTGACGGCATGTTTACCCTCAAAACCGTAGAATGTTTGGGCGCATGTGGCTACGCGCCGATGATACAAGTAGGCGATGAATTTCACGAGTTTTTGACGATTGAAAAAGTGGATAATTTGATTGACGGGTTTCGGTCAGAATACAAAGAAAAAACGAGCAATTACATGGACGTTTAGGCGTGCAATACTGGGGGGTGATTTTTTCAAATTAAAAATAGAAAAAATATGATTACGAGTCTCGACCAATTGGATATGGAAAAAACGTATTCGTATGCAGATTATCTAACTTGGAAATTTGACGAATATGTGGAGTTGATTCGCGGAAAAATCTCGCGTATGGGTGCGCCGTTGCGTGCGCATCAGTTTGCAAGTAGTAATATTTTTGGAGAATTATATGTCTTTCTCAAAAATCATCAATGCCACGTTTACGCTGCGCCATTTGATGTTCGATTGCACAACTTCAAAAAATCTGCTAAAGATAAAGATGTAAAAACGGTCGTTCAACCCGATATTTGTGTTGTTTGTGATTTGTCGAAATTGGATAAACGGGGCTGTGTCGGCGCACCTGATTTGATTGTCGAAATCTTATCGAAAGGTACGCAAAAAAAAGATTATTCTGAAAAGTTGGAGTTGTACGAACAAAATTTGGTAAAAGAATATTGGATTGTTTCGCCACAAGATAGAATTTTAATGGCTTTTGATTTGAATGAAAATAACAAATATCAATTCCGAAAAGTTTATACAGATGATGAAAAAGTACCATCATCAGTTTTGGAAGGATTTGAATTGGATATGAATAAGGTTTTCTTACAAGAAAATGAGTAAAATACTGGGGGGGTGATTTTTTCAAATTAAAAATAGAAAAAATATGATTACAAGTGTCGACCAATTGGATATGGAAAAAACGTATTCGTATGCAGATTATCTGACTTGGAAATTTGACGAATATGTGGAGTTGATTCGCGGAAAGGTATTTTTTTTACCTACTCCCTACACTGCACACCAATTTACGTTACTGAAAATTGGTGTACGATTAGAGACATTTACTGAAAAAAACCGATATCATACCTATGTTAGACCGTTTGATGTGAGGTTATTAGATAGGAATGTTTCTAAAAAATATAAAGATATTTTTTCTGTGGTTCAACCCGATATTTGTGTCATTTGTGATTTATCAAAATTAGATGAACGCGGCTGTGTCGGCGCGCCTGATTTGATTGTAGAGGTTTTATCAAAAGAAACAAAAAAGAAAGATTATACCGAAAAAAAAGACCTTTACGAACAAAATGGCGTGAAAGAATACTGGATTGTTTCGACAAAAGACCGAAGTTTGACCGCTTTTGATTTAGATGAAAATGGAAAATATCAGTTTAGAGATACTCTTTTTGAAGGTGATTTTGTTTCTTCAAAAGTTTTAGAAAACTTTGAACTGGATTTAGGAAAAATATTCTTGCCAGATGAAGATGAGGACTGAAGATAATGAAAATATGCTAAAAAATATAATT
>JBJOPA010000302.1:0-4803 GCA_046051005.1 Bacteroidota bacterium | reverse complement strand
CGACGCAATGACTTCGGAGTTGTCGAAAGTGTTGGTTTTGTAGTGAATGCGATACAGCGAATAGCCGCAAGTCGTTTCTACTGGGTGTCCGAGTGCAGCGAGTTGTAGCATTTGCACTGCTGCCGCTTTGCTGTATTCTCCCAAAGATTCAATTTTAGTCACTTTTCCTCCAAAATTCAAGGTGGAAAGTTTGTCAATATTGGTCGTTTCTTTGGTACAAGCAACAAAAAGTAGGGTGATTGCCATGAATATTGGCAAAAATAATCGTTTCATTGATAAAATATTTTGTTGATAATTTAATACGTTTGTAAACTTTTAAAGCCTCAAAACGCTGCAAAAGTATGCTTTGCCATACGTCTCCCAAAATATAGATGACGAAAAGGGCAATTGCATGGGCAGAACCATAAATTTTAAGGCTAAACTTCTGCTTTGATGGGTTTCTATCCTCTACAACCACCCCCCAGTATAAATCAATCCGAAAGCCCTCGTTTGCGACCAAATTGGTGTAAACGAGGGCTTTCGGATTGATTTATACTGGGGGGAGCAGTTTTATTGACTAATCATAAATTTCCCAACTGCAATACCTCTGTTATCGAATTGAACTTTATAAAGATAAATACCTGAAACCATTGCAGAAACGTCAATTTGCGTTTCTGTTTCATTTGCTGAAAGTTGTTTCGTAGCAATTATTTTACCCGTCAAATCCAATATTTGAATGACTGCTGATTGAGAGATACTGACATCCCATCGAAGCGTCAACTGGGAGGTAGCTGGATTCGGAAAGGCTTGTACTTTGGGGGCTTCCACAATTGCATTCTGGGTATTAAGGATACGCGCTATACAATTACTTGGTGTCACATAAGTTGCAAAATATCCCAACCCTCCCGTATTCGTAAAGATAGAATCAAGCGTGACAAAACCATTGTCATCAAACGTGATTGAACGACTGCGAAAAGGTGTAATGCTCCCCCATCTTACGGAATATTCCAACCGATTTGCGCTACGGAATGTAACACTATCCACTCCCTCTAAAACATTACCAAATCCATAGCTGGATACTTTTGTCCATTGGTTGTTCGCATTGTATTCAATAGCGATGCGAGGGGTAGTTACTGCACCTCCATTATAAGCAATTCGTATATCAACAACATTATTGCCAGCCATCGTATAGTTCCAGCTGAACGTATCAATACGAGACGCTAATGTACCCGCTCTATCATAAAATCTTGCAACCCACAGAGTAAATAACCCATTGCTATCATACGTATAGTTTATTATAGACTTACTATAATCGGTGAGACTAGAGTAAACACGTTCTACCGCCGTAATTTTATTGTTGGCATTATATGTATATGTAAAATTGTTATAGATTGGTGAATTTGACAAAAAGACTGAATTCTCGAAAGAATATAACCGAATAACCTTACCTTGTGCATCATAAAATATGGAGTCTATGCGTGTCTCACCTGGGGACGTATAACGAATCACACTCGCATTTCTATTTGTTCCACTATAAGTGTACGCTCGTTCACCTACCGTGGTTGACCAAACACCACTACGTTTGACACGAGCGGTGTCGGTGGTGCGAATAAATCTTCCCTGTGCGTCACGTTGAACAATCGCAGAACTTGAAAAAACTGAATCTACTATTGAATTTATGGACTTAAATTCCCACATATAGTCAGCATTACAGGCAGTATCTAGTGTATTGCGATTTTCTGAATACGTGGTACGCTCATACGAAGTAATTGGAGGAGTGTAGAGTTTGTAAGGTCGTCTATCCTCTGGTTCAGGTAACGAGATAACTGGATAAGCGCGTCTAATGTAATCCATTTGCGCCGAAACTGATGAAATGATGAAAAAGAATAAAAATGTAAAAACTTGTTTCATAAAAATTTTATAATTTTTTAAATAAATGAATAATAAATGAATGAATGAATGAAATACACATATAAATGGCGGTGATTTTTTCAAAAAAAATTTTACTTCCGTTTTAAGATAAGATAACGATTTTTTCCGACGACTTGAAACAGCGTATAGCCATTTTCTTCCATGAAATTTAAGATATGAACCATAGAATTGAACCTCATGTATTGTCCGTTCGAGTCCAATAAAATTTTTTTGCGCTTTTTGACGTTATCAAAATATTCACCCATATCAATGTAAGCGATACGCGCACCACCAAATGCCTTTCTAGGACGAATTTTTAGATACATTGATTTTACGTCTTTCAACGCGATGCCGTTAATCGTTTGGGCGAATGTGAAAGTAGCAAGGAATAGAAAAAATCCCAAGAAAACGTTTTTTTTGATTTTCATTTTGTAGTTGTTTTTTTAGATGATGAATCGTATTATTTGAATCCGCTTTTCCATTTTCCTTTCCAAAAAGAAGACAAAAATAACATTGCAAAAATAAATACTTTTTATCATAACTACGCATTTTTTATGTTACTTTTTTTAGAAATAAAAAAAATAGCGTTTTGATGCCCCCCCCCAGTATAAACGACAAAAAATTGGGCTAAATCGCTTGAAAACATAAAAAAAAACTGTCCTCTTTTGCAAGAAGACAGTTTTTTTATGTTTTTATCAACGCAATGAAAATGCGTTTTTTTTAAATAATGTTGATGTATTTCAACAACCAAATCAACAAACATACACCTGCCGCAGCCCACAAAAGCCCCGACAAATTCGCAAAAAAGAAACCCGCGACCAAACTCGCAATCGCAAAAATGCCCGCCAAATAAAGCCATTTTTGAGTGGGGTCGCTCATGCCTGATGACTTGTTAAATTCTTTTTTCAACTGCCGCAACGTGCGCATTTGTTTGAAAGACGACTTCGTTCTTTGCCAAAAAGAGGCTTTTCTAGTCGTGGTTTGCGCCGTTGATTGCTCAAAAGCCGCCATTTGTTCGGCAGTCGGTGGCAACATTGCAGCGTTTGATGCCGTAGTCATCGCATTTCCTGCCAAAGGCGCGCAAAAAGCCAATACCATCAAGCATAGTACATAAATTTTTCTCATAAATAAAAATTTAAATAGGGTTAAAAAAAAATAAAAATAGGGTTAGAAAAATCGGAATGCGATTAAAAACATAATGATGGACACGCCTGCGCCAATCAGCAAGCCCGTTGCCAAAGCAGGCATCGTAATGGGCGTAAGAAACGACCCCACAATGCACAATAATCCCGTGATGGCAAAGATTTTGCGCCAAAGACGGGAACTTTGCTCGCTTTTTTTATGCTTTTTTGCCGAAAATGAATGCGGCGTGGGCATGGCGGTTACCGTTGCCGACGCGGTGGGCGCACTGCCAAGTGTCGCAAACGAAGGCGTTGACAAAATACTGAACAACACAATCAAAAAATACTGAATCGCTTTTTTCATTTAAATAAGTTTTGTCGAAATTAACTAATCTTTTCAAGCTGCAATGATAGAAAAATGTTCCCAAACCGAACGCATTTTTCTCAAAAATTAACGTTTTTCTAACTAAATTTTAACATTCCTTTCCCTAAAAATGCCCAACCTGCCATAAAAAATACACCGCCCAATGGCGTTACCAAACCCAATGCCCCAACCGATGATTCCGCGCCTAACAAACCCGACGCAGTCAAAAAACCTATCGCATATAACGAACCCGAAAAACACAAAATGCCCAATAAAAAACAACGCGATGCCCAAATAAATGCACGATTCGACGACCTTTCCACCATAAAACCAGTGAAAAGCAACGCAAACACATGCACAAATTGGTAAAAAACGCCAGTTTTAAAACCTTCTAACCGAACTGCCGACAACCGTTCGCGCAAACCGTGCGCACCGAACGCGCCCAACAAAACCGCCATACCCCCCAGTATAATCGCCCACAAAAACAGACTTTTCGCTTTTTCGTCCATCATTTTTTTCTCTATTTTTTTAAAAAATTTTCTTAAAAATGCCTTGAAACTTTGTAATATTTTTCAAAAAAAGAACTTTTTCTACAAAGATTTAAACCTTTTTTTATTGCAGTTGTTCTTCTTTCAGAAAGATTGCTGCTTAACGTGCAGAAATTTGTTTTTTTTGTAGTGAAAATTTGATTATCTATGTGAAACGCCCGACTTTTGTTGGGCGTTTTTTTTTCGCATCATTCCGATGCTTGAAATTGTTGCCAAACCCGTTGCGACAACTGTTCGGTCAGTTGTTCGATGTAATAACTCCCTGCGGCGGGGTCTTCCACTTGGTCTAAATAGCTCTCAAATGCCAACAAATGCTGCACATTTCGCGCAATTCGCCTTGAAAACGGGCTGCTCGGCTCGCCCAAAATGGCATCAGACGGCGCAATCGTGAGGCGATTGGAACCGCCCAACACAGCCGACATCGCCTGCGTAGTCGCCACAATTTTGTTTTGATGCACCGCCGCGCTTTGCGTGCGTGCCGACACTTGGGCATCAATGAAAATGCGTTCAACCGATGCGCCGTAGGCTCGAAAAATGGTTGCCAACAAGATTTTCAAGGCGCGTATTTTGGCTATTTCGAGGAAATAACTTTTACCAATTTCAATGCTCACTTGCAGTTGGGCGGCAATCGTTTCAGCCGCAATGCCCGCGTCGGTGAGTTGATGAAAATATTTATCAACAATTTTTATAATGGACAATAATTCAGCGACACAATTTTCCGAACCTTCAAAAAACGCGCTGCCGTTGACCGTCAATATTCGGAATTTTGGCAATTCCACCGCCGTCCAATTTATCAAATCCACCGTTTTTTGACTTGCTTTTGAATCACCGTCAAAAACGTCGTGAAAAAGCCCCCCCCCCAGTATATTTGGGTTTTTTC
>JBJOPA010000301.1:0-13786 GCA_046051005.1 Bacteroidota bacterium | reverse complement strand
TAACTTATTTCCTACGAAAAATCAATTTATTACAACATTCCGAACGTATTTTTAACGGCAGAAGAAAATAACAAATATACTTTTCGTCCGTCATTTACGCGGATTCGTTCTTCCTGTACGCGAGCGGCATTTGCTTTTTTTATTTTATCAAACAAATTGATATAATAAATATAAGCCAAATAAACACCAAATTTTGCGCCCTGCGGCAATTGTTTGATGCCCGCCAACCCCGCATCGAAATCTGCTTTGATGTCGGCTTCAATGGCTTCTTTTTGCGCATTGTCGAAACGCAAAAAATCAACGCCCGGAAAATACACGCGCCCCCGTTCGGCAAAATCAGACTTCATGTCTCGCAAAAAATTGATTTTTTGAAACGCCGACCCCAATGCCTGCGCCGAATCTTTCAAACGGTCATATTCAGACGGTTTTCCTTGCGTAAAGACGCGCAAACACATCAGCCCGACGACTTCCGCCGAGCCATAGATGTATTGTTTATACAAACTATCTTGATATTTCGAGAAATGCAAATCCATTTCCATAGAATCCAAAAAAGCGTCAATCAATTCTTGTTCAATCGAATATTGATGCACCACTTCTTGAAAAGCATGCAAAACGGGATTTAACGAAACCTTGTCGGCAATGGCAAGATAGGTTTCGTTGCGAAATCGCGTGAGCAAATTGGCTTTGTCGTAGCCATGAAAAGTGTCCACTATTTCGTCAGCAAATCGGACAAATCCGTAGATGGCGTAGATGGGCATTCGGAATTTCACATCAAACGATTTGATGCCCATCGAAAAAGAGGTAGAATAACGATTGGTTATCAGCCGACTACATTCGCGACAAACATCAGAATACAGTTTTAAATGATTGATTACAGACATTGATATTTCTTTTAATTTTATTTAAAATACTTTTCTATTTCATCGGCAACGATGGCTCCTGAAATCAAGGACGGCGGCACGCCTGGACCAGGCACCGTGAGTTGTCCCGTAAAGTAAAAATTCTTAATTTTTTTAGCGCGTAACTTCGGTTTCAAAAATGCCGTTTGCAGGAGTGTATTTGCCAATCCGTAGGCATTTCCCTTGTATGCGTTGTAATCTTGCTTGAAATCGTTGTGCGCAAAACTGCGTTTATAAATCACCTTTGAGCGAATTTCTTGCCCCGTCCAACGTTCCAATCGTGTCATAATGATGTCGTAATAAAGTTCCCTCGTTTCCTCGTTGTCTTCCAAATCAGGAGCCAACGGAATCAATAAAAACAAGTTTTCGCAACCTTCGGGAGCCACCGTATCGTCCGTTTTGGAAGGCGCGGAGGCATAAAACAAAGGTTTTGCAGGATAGCGCGGTTCGGTGTAAATCTCATGCGCGTGGGCATCAAAATCTTCATCAAAAAACAAATTATGATGTTCCAAGCCCGATATTTTACCTTTCACGCCCAAATAAAACAAGAGCGAAGACGGAGCCATCGTCCGTTTGTCCCAATATTTTTCATCGTAATTTCGATGCTCGGGTTTCAATACCTTTTGGTCGAGGTGATGATAGTCTGCACCGCCAACAACGAAATCGGCATCAAAGATATCTTTTTCTGTAATAACCTGTGTTGCCATTCCATTTTTTACGACAATTTCTGTCACATTTTGTTCCAATCGAACCTTTACGCCCAGTTCTTCGCAGACGCGCAACATGGCTTCTATGATTTTAAACATGCCGCCTTTCGGATACCAAGTGCCGCCCACGATGTCGGCATAATTCATCAAAGAATACATGGCGGGCGTGTTTTGTGGCGTTGCGCCGAGAAACAAAACGGGGAACTCCAACAAATCGCGCAATTTCTTGTTTTTAAACAATTTTCCTACGTGTGTGCGCATGTTCGTGAGCATTTGCAAGCGAAAAAGGCTCGACAAAACCCGTAAATCCGCAAACTCGAAGATAGAATGACTTGGTTTTTGGACAAATTCGCCCATTCCGACTTTGTATTTGTATTCGGCTTCTGCCAAAAACTTTTTTAATTTTTGGGAACTTCCTGCTTCATAATGCTCAAACATTTTTTCTAATTCGTCGAGTGTTGCAGGCACGCGCATTACGTCGCCGTCAGCAAACGTGACCGTATAAGACGGGTCGAGGCGGATGAGTTCGTAATAATCGGCGCGTTTTCTGCCCAAGCGTTCAAAAAAATGCTCGAATACGTCGGGCATCCAGTACCACGACGGACCCATATCGAACGTGAAACCTTCGGCATCGAAGGTGCGGGCGCGACCACCGGGCGTTGCATTTTTTTCTAAAACGGTTACTTCAAAACCTTTGTATGCCAGATTTGCCGCCGCCGCCAAACCCGCGAAACCCGAGCCAATAACGACCACTTTTTTGTTCTTACCCACGTGAGATGTTAATTATTTTTCTGAAATATTAGACGATTATATTGTAGTATATTGTAGCGAAAAAAAAAGTAAACAAGTCTTTTCAAAATTGGTTCAAATTTTACGGCAAATATAGAAAATACTTCTTTTTTGAAAAAATATTTTTGTTTTCTCAAAAAATCCAACTTCCATTTTTCGCGTTGATATTTTCCAATCCCTTTTCTCTAAAAAAAGCTACCCCCCAGTATATTTGGCATTTTTTGTAATTTTGCATGACTTAAAAATATTAGTTTACCCATAAATTTTCAAAAAGAAAAATGGATTTGAGTAAAGAAATTGCCAAACATTTTAAAGCCGTAGAAAAAGGCGGCAATTGGACTTCCGTTTGTTTTAAAGAACAGCTTTCAGATTTGAATTGGACGGAAGCCACTACTGTCGTATATGAATTTAATACGATAGCAGAATTAGTTTTTCATGTCTATTATTTTGTCGGTGGTTTGATAGAAATGTTGGAAACCGAACAACTTACGATAAAAGACAAATACAGTTTTGATTGCCCGCCCATTGTTTGCGAACAAGATTGGCAAAATTTGCTGTCAAAAACCACCGCGATGGGTGAAAAATTTGCGCATTTGGTAGAAAATTTACCGACATCAATATTGTCAGAAGATTTTTATGAAAAAAAATATGGCAATTATTATCGCAATTTAGTAGGCGTAACAGAACACATGCACTATCATTTAGGGCAAATTGTGTTGATAAAAAAAATAATTCGACATCAAAAAGAATAATTTTTTAGATAAAAACGTTGTGAATTTGGTTTTATACTGGGGGGTAGTTATTTTTTAGATTTTTATCGAAATAAAGAACAAAAATTAGTATAAAATTGTACTTTTGCGCGTATTTTTAAAGAAAAGAAATGATGAAAAATAGAAAATTTCAATCTTGGTTACAAATTTTAATCGTAGGTTTTTTGCTTTTAGCCATTAACGTATTGGCAAATTATTTTAACGGACAAGCCGATTTGACGGAAGAAAAACGCTTTACGCTTACGCCCGCAACGCGACAAGTGGTGAAAAATCTGAACGAACCAATTACCGTTCAAGTATTGTTGGAAGGAGAATTTCCAGCAGGTTTCAAGCGTTTGCAAACCTCCACGCGGAATTTGTTGCGCGATTTTCATGGAATCAATAGCTTAATTGAGTTTAATTTTCAAAATCCGTTGGAAGGTTCGCCCGAACAAATCAAAGAAAAACAGAAAAATTTGGCAGAACAAAACATCTATCCAACCCGATTGGCGGTAAAAGATGGCGAAGAAACCAATGAAAAATATATATATCCTGTTGCAGTTTTAAATTTGGGAGACAGAAAACAATATGTCTCTTTGTTGGAAGAAGGCATCGGAAAAAGTGACGAAGAAGCACTCAATCATTCCGTAGAATTGTTGGAATATAAATTTGCAACGGCAATTCACCGACTGATTAAAAATGACAAACCAAATATTGTCTTCATCAAAGGTCACGGCGAACTCGAACCCATGCAAACTGCCAGTTTGGAAAGCGAATTGCGCCATTTTTACGACGTTGGACGGGTAAATTTAGATTAAATCGTGGCTTTGCCCGCAAAAGACAGCACTTTTGGTTCCAAACAAGCCGATGTTGTGATTATCGCCAAACCAACGCGCCCTTTTTCGGAAAAAGACAAGTTCAAACTTGACCAATACGCCATGAGTGGTGGAAAAATAATTTGGTTGGTGGATAGATTAAACGCTGGATTAGATTCGATGATGAAAAGCGGAACCATCACGCCTACCGAAAACGAATTGAATCTGGAAGACCAACTTTATCGCTATGGCGCACGCATTCAGCCCGCGATGGTCGTGGATTTGGAATGCGCGTCCATCACATTGCGGGTTGGGCAACAAGGCGGGCAACCTCAATATGACCGTTTGCCTTGGTTTTATCACCCGATTATCAGCCCAAGCAGCCAAAATCCGATGGTGAAAAATTTGGACAGGGTTTTGATGCAATTTCCAACTTCCATTGACACGATTAGAACGAAAACAGATGTTAAAAAAACGCCCATTTTAAAGTCTTCTGTTTACAGTCGCCTTCAATTTGCGCCCACGACGGTAAGTTTTGAAATTTTGCGCGAAAAACCCGACCAATCTAAATTCAATCAAGGACAACAAACGGTGGCGTTGTTGTTAGAAGGCGTTTTTCCGTCGCTCTATGAAAACAGGGTTTCGCCCGAAATGTTGCAAACGTTGGAACAGTTGAAAACGCCTTTTCAAGCGACCAGTCAACCGACTAAAATGTTGGTCGTTTCTGACGGAGACGTAGCGCGAAATGACGTAAATATGCAACAACAAAAATTATATCCGTTGGGTTTTTCGAGAGATATGAATATAACTTTTTCTAATAAAGATTTTTTGATGAATGCCGTAGAATATCTTTTGGCAGAAGGAAGTTTTATTGATGCCCGCACGCGCTTCGTAAAGTTGCGTTTGTTGGATACGCGCCGCGCCAAAAGTGATGCTATTTTTTGGAAAAGTTTAAATATCGTGTTTCCTTTGACGTTGATTGGGGCATTTGCAGCCTTCTTTTTATGGCGAAGACGGAAATTATACGCGAAATAAATGCTTAATTAAAAGTATTATATTTACGAAATCTTGATTTTTTTTTTTTAAAAAGCCCTAAAAAACTGGTTTATACTGGGGGGGTGCATTTTCTAAGTCAAAAGAATAACAAAACCCGTTTTGCGAATTTGCAAGACGGGTTTTGTAGCATTTAGTTTATTTTATTTATTTATTTCATCAAAAAGAAAATGTTGTTTGAGTATTATTATTAAAAACGAAAAAGCATTTTCTTTGGAACAATTGCAGGATTTTAGCGTTTAAGAAGTTCGTTTTTAGGTTGAAAATAAATTCTTTATTGCATCAAAATAATATAAAAAAAAGAAAATGGAGCATCACAAATGTGTCATTATTGGTTCTGGTCCAGCTGGCTACACGGCGGCAATCTACGCAGCGCGTGCGGGCATGAAACCGTTGTTGTTTACAGGAAAAGAACCGGGCGGACAACTGATGATAACGAATGACGTAGAAAACTTTCCGGGCTATCCCGACGGCATCAACGGTCCGATGATGATGGAAGACCTTCGCAAACAAGCCGAACGGTTTGAAACCGAAATTAGATATGAAATGATTGTGAAAGCCAATTTTTCAGGCGGAAAAAAAGGCGTTCCACATCGGTTGACAACCGAAAATGGAATTGAATTGAGTGCCGATAGTATCATTATTTCTACTGGGGCAACGGCAAAATGGCTCGGCATAGAAGGCGAAGAACGACTTTCTAACAAAGGCGTATCTGCTTGCGCCGTTTGTGATGGTTTTTTCTATCGCGGTCAGTCGGTGGCGGTCGTAGGCGGTGGCGATTCTGCGGCAGAAGAAGCGACTTATTTGGCAAAACTTTGTCCAACTGTACATTTATTTGTTCGACGGGGCGAAATGCGGGCATCAAAAATTATGCAACAACGTGTGCTTCAAACGCCTAATTTAATTGTTCATTGGAACAGCGCGCCTGTTGAAGTGTTGGGAAAAGACGAAGTAGAAGGCGTTCGATATAAAAATACGGTGACAGGCGAATTGTCGGAAGTGGCGATAAAAGGTTTTTTCGTTGCCATTGGTCACAAACCAAACACCGATATTTTCAAAGACTGGTTGCCGATGGACGAAGCGGGTTATTTGAAAGTAAAAGCGGGTGCTTCTAAAACAAAAATAGCAGGCGTTTTTGTAGCGGGCGATGCGGCAGACAAAGTATATCGGCAAGCAATTACGGCGGCAGGAACGGGTTGTATGGCAGCCCTTGATGCCGAACGTTGGTTGATTTCCAAAGGAATTGGTTAAGGAATTGGTTAAGGAATTGGTTGATAAAAAATTAAAAAACAAGGCAATTTTCTCTAAAAATAGCCACCCCCCAGTATAAAACCCCAAAAGCCGCATGACAACGCCCCGTGAAAGCGTTCATGCGGCTTTTGTTTTCTTTTTTTTGAGCCTTCCAAAAAGAAAATGTGTTTTGTTTTGGAAAAATGAATTAGATTTGCCTCTAATTGTTATCAAATTATAAAAAATTATGCTTCGATTTTTGTTTCGGCGGCTTGCTTATGGTTCGCTTGTGTTGACGTTAGTTGTCTTGATTATTACGAGTATTATCTACCTCGCTCCCGTTGACCCGACGCGCCTCACGTTTGGACAACGCTCCGACAATGCCACCGTGCAAGCCAAAAAGAAAGAACTCGGACTCGATTTGCCACTTTATGCGCAGTTGGCGATGTACATCAACGACATTTCGCCCGTCAGTTTCCACGAACCAACAGAAGCCAATCAAAACAAATATCATTTTTTTAAACTTTTTTCTTTCGGACAAAAAGCCCTCGTTTTGAAACGCCCCTATCTACGCGAATCGTTTCAAAGTGGACGACCCGTGAGCGATATTTTGGCAGCCGCCATTCCGCAAACCGCTATTTTGGCATTGGTGGCGATGTTGATTGCTACTTTTCTAGGAATTTCGCTGGGCGTAGCTGCCGCCTTGCGTCCAAATACTTGGTTCGATACGTCGGCAATTGTCGCTTCGGTGATGGGTTATTCTTTGCCGAGTTATATTGTGGCGATGATGTTAGCCCTCATTTTTGGCTATTGGTTGTCCGATTGGAGTGGTTTAAATATTCAAGGTTCGTTTATCGAATTAGACGATTTTGGCGACGAGCGCGTGATGTGGAAAAATTTAATTTTACCCGCCGTAGCCTTAGGTTTGCGACCCGTTGCCTTGATTACGCAACTCACACGCGGAACGATGTTAGACATTTTGACCCAAGATTTTATCCGAACCGCCCGTGCAAAAGGGCTTTCAGAACGAATTGTTGTCATAAAACACGCGCTTCGGAATGCCTTGAATCCCGTTACGACCGCTATTTCTGGTTGGTTTGCAGGTTTGTTGGCAGGCGCATTTTTTGTAGAAAGTGTATTCAGTTACAACGGTCTTGGACAAGTGACCGTGACGGCTTTGCTGAATTTTGATATTCCTGTGGTCTTGGGTTGTGTCTTGTTTACCGCCTTGATTTTTGTTGTGATGAATATTTTGACCGATTTTATATACGCTTTCCTCGACCCGCGTGTGCGTGTGGGCGAGTAATTTTTTCATCAATTTACGTTAAAAAACAACACCCCCCAGTATTTTTATTAAAAAAAACAAAACAATGAAGATAGATTTTTATCACATTTGTGCATTCACCGACCAGTTGTTTGGCGGCAATCCTGCGGGCGTTTGTCCGCTCGAAAAATGGTTGCCTACGGAAGATTTACAACGCATTGCCCTAGAAAATTGCTTGCCTGAAACTGCTTTTTTCGTACCGACGGAAGAAGAAAACGTGTTTCACATTCGTTGGTTTACGCCGACGATAGAGATGGATTTGTGCGGACACGCCACGTTGTCTTCCGCCTATGTTTTGCGGGAACATATTGGGCTTAAAAGTTCAGAAGTTCATTTCCATTCCAAGAGTGGTTTGTTGAAAGTGTTTGATAATAATGGCATTTTAACGCTTGATTTTCCGTCTCGACCGCCGCAAAAAGTGACTTTGCCCGACGTTATTTTAAAGGGAATCGGCGCAACGCCAAAAGAAGTTTGGAAAGCCCGAGATTATCTGTTGGTTTTTGATTCCGAAGAAACGATTCAGAATTTAACGCCCAATCGCGCCATTTTAGACCAAATTAACCTCGATCCAGGCGGCATTATTGTGACGGCACGCGGCGAAAAAGTTGATTTTGTCTCTCGTTTTTTTACCCCGCAAGCGCATATTTTTGAAGACCCCGCGACGGGTTCTGCGCATTGCACGCTCATTCCTTTTTGGAGCGAACGTTTGGTGAAAAATGCGTTGTTGACACATCAAATTTCGGATAGAAAAGGCGTTTTGTATTGTCAAAACAAAGGCGTTCGAGTTTGGATTGGCGGAAATTGTGTTACGTATTCAACAGGAACGTTATTTGTTTAAAAAATATTTAAAAAATATTTGAAAAATGATACCCCCCAGTATCTTCCCCATTTTTTTAGATTTTTTGAAACAGAAACGACTAAAAAAATATCAACGCCCGACACGAAGAACGGGTTTTATGAAAAATAAAAATATTTAAAAAAAACAAACAAAAAATAGCCCCCCCCCAGTATAATTCGGCATTTTAAAGATAAAAAAGGGCATTTCATCTAATTTTTTGCTGGACATGCAAAAGGAATTTGTAATTTTGAATCCAATTTTCAAAAGTTTTTTTTGTAATAAAGTAGAAAGAAAAAGTAGAAAAATATGTTGCCGTTAAAATATATTTACGAAGCCGCCAATCAAGCGTGGGGACAATTGTTAGGAAATCGTTTGCGCAGCACGTTGTCTTTGTTGGGCGTTGCGATTGGGATTGCCTGCATCATTGCGGTCAAATCGGCGGTCAATTCGTTAGAAGATAACATCAAAGAAAGTTTCAATAAATTGGGCGACGATGTCATTTATATTACAAAAATGCCATGGGGCGAAGACCCAGATGAGAATTATTGGAAATATCAACGTCGCCCAAATCCCAGTTTTGCGGACTATAATTACTTGAAAGAACGGCTGCATTCGGCGCAATTGGTGTCTTTTTACCTCGTGGTGGTCAATAAAATGATTCAATACGAAGGTGTCGGCGAGAGTGCGTTGGCGGTTGCCGCTACGTATGAATTTGGCGAATTTCAGAACCTCGAATTTGAAGCGGGTCGCTATTTTTCGCAAGCCGAATACAACGGCGCGGCGAAAAAAGTGGTTTTGGGCAGCGCATTGGCGGAAAAATTGTTCGGAACGCTCGACCCCATCGGGCGCGAAGTGAAATATTTAGGACAAAAATTGCAAGTTGTGGGCATCATCAAACGGGCGGGAAAATCGATTTTACAACCTTTTCCGTTCGACGACATGATTATTGTGGGTTATGAAATGGCGCGTTCGGTTGTCAACGTCAAACCGACAGCATTTTGGTCCACTTCGCTGACCGTGAAAGCGCAAAAAGGCGTTTCCTTGCCGCAATTGAAAGACGAAATCATCGGCACATTGCGCAGCGCACACCACTTGCCGCCCAATGAAAAAAATAATTTTGCGACCAACGAACTTTCCATCATCACCGCCGCGACGGAACAATTTTTCGGAATTTTGAATTTATTGGGCTACATCATTGGCGGTTTTTCTTTGGTGGTGGGCATGTTTAGCGTTGCAAATATCATGTTCGTTTCGGTAAAAGAACGGACTTCGATGATTGGCATCAAAAAGGCATTGGGCGCGCAAAAGGGTGTGATTTTGACAGAATTTTTGATTGAATCCGTCATTTTGAGCATCGTGGGCGGCATTGCGGGCTTGATTTTCGTCATTGGTTTGCTGAAAGTTGCGTCCATCGCTAGTGATTTTCCGATTTATGTTTCGTGGGCAAATATCATCACGACGTTTATTATTTCCGTGATTGTGGGCGTTGTGGCGGGCATTATTCCTGCCAATCTTGCCGCCAATCTCGACCCCGTCGAAGCCATGCGCACGTAGGAACGGAATAAAATCGAATTGTTTTTAAAAAAAAGACAGGCACTTTGGGAAAAGTTTTCTATTTTTGTTCGTAATTTTTTTTGAATAGAACCTTATCAAAAAACAATCGAAATAAAAAATTGACAACCAACACCAATCATATTCAGGTTTATGAACTTTTAAGCCGATTTTGCGATGCCCTCGAAGCCGACGGCTATCCAATGGGTGTTGATGTGCAACAACAATTGCGCGATTTTTCTACGCATTTCGACATCGAAACGCTTTCGCAGGCGCAACTCAAAAATTATTTGACTGCCATTCTCGCCCGCAATCAACAAGACCAAGCGCAGATTTATCGCTTGTTCGACCGTGCTGTCGAGTCTGTTAGCCCCCACCCCAGTATCCAGCCGCCAAAATCGGATATTTCTGCCCCCATCGTCGCCGCAACGACTTCTTTTTGGGCGAAATTGAAAAGCAATGCCACGCTTCAAAATCTTTGGAAACAGCGTTGGTATTGGTTGCCGTTTTTGTTGTTGGGCGGTGCATTTGGCATCTATCAATGGCTCACGCCGCCGCCAAAACAGTTACCAATTGAAAAAAAACAAAAGACTTACAACATCATTCACGTCGGTCTCAACGATACGACGGCGACTTTGCGTTATGCCAATTTGATGCCCAATTTGAAAAGCATTGAAAAAATTGACAACCAAACGCATCAATTTATCCAAGACGAAATCAGAGGTTTAGATTATCGCTATCGTGGCATTTACGATACGAGAACCAATGAAATGGACACGATTGGACTAAAAATTTGCCTAAACGATGGCTTTTGCGATACTATTTACAACGTTTTCCTAGTAAAAAAACGATTGGAACGGCGACAAGCCGAAAACGTATTGCCGATTGCACAACAATACGAAAAACCACTTTCCGCCCTTTCCCCCCGCGAAACGTGGGGCTGGAATTGGAAAGTAAAATTCCTTTCTTGGGAAAAAATATTGGCGATGTTGGCATTGTACAGCATCGGCATGGGCGTTTCTATTCGCTATCGTCGCCACTTGCGCGAGATTGTGGAAGAAGAGAAAAAGGTGTTCGATGAACAAAAAGCAAAACGCGAAGCCGAACAAAAAGCGCAAAATTTGCCCATCGAAACTGATGAAAACAAAACCTATGTTTTAGAACGAAACGAGGGCGAACGACCGCCTTATGTTTGGAATTTGCAACTCGATACGTTACCAAAAATTGCGTTGCCCCCGTCGCTTCAAACGGTTGTGCAGCAATTGCGGACGCGCTCGGAAGGCGATATCCGAATGTTTGAAATCAAAAAAACGGTTCAAAAAAGCATTCATCACCCCGATAATATTGATTTTGTTTATTTTCAAAAAACAGAACCTAACGAATATTTGATACTCGTGGACATGCCGCACCCACAATCGCATCGCGCACGATTGACCGATTGGTTAGTCAAAAATTGGCAACAAAACGAAGTTTATATCGAGCGTTTTTTCTTTAACGGCGATATTCGGTTGGCTTGGAACGAAAAAAATCCACGTGGTTTGAATCTTCAAGAATTGCAAATGCGTTTTCCGTCGCATCGCTTGCTAATTTTTGGAAATGCGTTTCAATTGCTCGCCCCCGCGACGGGACAATTGGCAAAATGGACAAATATTTTCGACGTTTGGCAACGAAAAGCCATTTTGTCGGCGCGACCGCCCAACGAATGGGACAGACGCGAAACGGCATTAACAGAAAAATTTTTGTTGGCACAACAGTCCAGCGAAGGGCTAAAATTTGTAGTCGAACACTTGGATTTAATAGGAGAAATGACCGCCGCTCAACGATTGGGGCGCGTTTCGGTTCCGATTTCCCTTGCGTCCATTCAATTAGACCATCTTTTCGATGAAAATGCCGTTGATACTGGGGGGGGGGATATTTTGACGATTTTGAAAAGCCATTTCGCAAAATATGAAGAAAATGTGATGGACGACCGCCTCTTGCAATGGCTTGCCGCTTGTGCCATCTATCCAACGTTGGAATGGGATTGGACGCTTTCCGTAGGCGGAATTATTCAAAAAATGACGAAAACCGAAGGTTTTGTGAGCATCGAAAATCTATTGTTGTTGTCTCGACTCAATTGGTTCGACGCGGGCGTGATGCCCGACCGTGCGCGACAAATTTTGATGGATTGGTTGAACCAAACCCACCCCGAAGTCCTCGTGCGCGTGCGCGAGTCCTTACAAAATGTGATGCAACACAATCCGCCGCCCAATCAATCGGTCGCTTTTGAAAGTTTTCAGATGACATTGGTTTTGAATGAAATGTTGTTGAAACCCGACAACGAACGTAAAAATGCCTTACAAAATCAACTTGATGAGTTTTCGACCCGAAATCTGCCCCACGATTATGTCACATTAACGGTGTTGGATAGAGAAAAAACGGAACTTGATGTCATCGTTCCACCGCTTTGGCTTGATTTGTTGAATGCGCAAAAAAAGCAAACGAAAGTAGATTTTCAAGTGCTTGATGCGGCGTTGGCAAGAGAAAATTTAGAACAAAAAATAGAAAAATATCTAGAAATCGCCCGACAAATTGGCGATGTAGAAACCGTAAAACAACTCGAAACGTTGTTAAAACAGGTAAACGAAATTGAAAATATGCCGCCTACCGACCCTGAAATGACGGCATTGATTAGAAAAATTGAAGGTTTAATTATTGAGAAAAAATTTGATGCGGCGCGACAACAAATGCGTTATGTCGCCGACGCGCTCAACGATGAAACCATTACAAAAACCCTTGAAAATCTCGAAAAATCAAGTATGTAATAATTTTTCCATAAAATTGGATACCCCCCAGTATAAATGCTATTTTGGGTTGGATTACTGGGGGGGAGATTCTTTATCTATATTTTATCCTAAAATTAAAACAAAAAATAATGAAAGAAATTTCAGACAAAATAAATTTACTTTTCAAACCTTTTATCTTAAATCTTATTGGGTTAATAATTTGTTACACTTTTATACATTGGTTGTTATCCATTAAATTTAATCTCTTTTCATTAAAAAACATAATAACAAACTTAGGAATCCCTATTGTACTTACAGGTATTGTAGTTAGGTTTATAGTCATGCCGAAAATTAAAATTTTAAAGCAAAATTCTCAAGGAAGAGAAATTTATAGCTTTATCGTTTGGCTTATTTTAACCATTCCTTTAATAATAGCACAGGAATATCTATTAACAGCGACTGGGAAACTTACAAACTTAACATCTATCAATGAAATAAACAATTCAGAACCTAGCGAGTATTACACTTTGCAAAAATATTATATTAGTAAATCGGGGCGTAGCGTACATTCTGTATTTGAAGCAAGCGGAAAGTACAATCAACACTTTAATATGGGCATTTATATTGCTTTGCCAATTTTTGAAAGTGAAAAGGATACAATTAATGAAAAACCCTTTGCTTGGTTTGGAGTTGAATATAATCGCGTAATCAGTAATAACCTCGAACCTGATGAGAAAAAAGCGAAGTATCAAGAGTTTGCAAACAAAAGTCAAAAAGATTTTGATAACAAAAATATAGCTACATTTATCTATTTAGAGAGAATTGGAAATTCAGATGACAAAACTGCCTATTTGGAAGCAATTAGGCAAAATACAAAATATAAACCTAATGAAACAATATTTATTGGGAAAGAAGAGCCATACGAATTAAGAAATGGCAAGAAGTTAGAATGGCTTTTGGGTACTGTAATTATTGGTTCAATATTATGGTTGTTAATGATACTTATTCCTAAAATTAACGAAAAGGAATTAAAAAGAATTAAAGCAGGAAAGCCAGACAAAGTAGC
>JBJOPA010000300.1:0-6951 GCA_046051005.1 Bacteroidota bacterium | reverse complement strand
TCTTCCGATCTAAAAAGGTGTCTTCTGGGTGTTGGAGCGACATGTGGCGGACGGTTTCGTACGTAAACCAGCCCAAACCTTCCAATTTGTCTTTCAACAAAAGGCGTGCATTGATGCCTATTCTCATGATAACGAGACGGAGTTCAAAGAAATATTGTTTTCTCTTTCTTCTTTTTTTTAGGAAAAAATGGAAAAAAACAACGGCGTGAAGTAAAAAAAAAGTTGTCCAAAAATGTGCGGATACTGGGGGGTAGCAAATTTTGCGATTTTTGAAGTCGGAAAAATTGATATTAAAAAAACGAAGCAAAATTACAACCAATTTACCGATTCAAGACAATTATTTTTTAATTATTTTTGCAAAAAAGAAGAATTTATTTTTGAAATTCTAAAAAAAAACTTGCAATTTTGCGGACTTTTTTATTCCTCCGTAAAAACTTGTTTTGGATTCAACACACCATAAAAATAAGAAAAAATATGAAATACTTTGATATTTTTAAAAATTTAATCCGAATTGCCATTTTCTTCGGCATTTCCAACCTCAACGCCCAAGATACGTGGTCGGTTGACCTTGCGCGCACGCGACCTTCACTCGATGCCATTCGACTCGAACAAATTGACTTGACGAAAGAATATACCGTCGTTTATATGAGCTATTTCAACGTCACGGGTAGCAGAACTTTCATCGAAGCATGTAATACTTTTCATATCCGTTCGGATGGAAAACGGGTTGCCGAGTTCATCACCGCCGAAAATGTACCCGTCACCGACCAACGCGGAAAAGAGTTTGAATGTGCCGACCCAAACACCGCCATGAGCGTTCCCGCAGGCAAAAAAGTATATTTTCGCTTGTTTTTTACGCCCATTCCAAGCGATTTGAAGAAAATTGATTTGATAGAATACGACGGAACGCGCTCTTGCGAGTTCGATGTATTCAATTTAAATATCACTCAAAAAGAAAAATTAAAACCGTTTACCAAAGCAACTTTCAAAACTGCGCCCACCATTGCGCGCAACAACACCACGCCGCCCAAAAAGACTCCCCCCCCAGTACCTGCGGCTAAAAAACCCGCCGTAACGACTAAAAAACCAGTCGAAAAAGCAAAAGAAAACCCCGTTATTGCAGAAAAACCCGCTACTAAAACAAACAAAAAACCAATCGCCGAACGTAGCGTAGCCGTAAAAGAACAATTTAAAGTCGAAATTCCAAGCATCGAAATCGAAATTTGGGACAACGACCAAGAAGACGGCGACGAAATTACCGTCACCCTAAACGGACGGCTTTTGGTGCAAAATTTTTCGCTCAAAACCAAGCATCGAAAAATTCGATTCCCTGTGCGCGAGGGCAAAAACAAGCTCATCGTACATGCCGACAACTTGGGCAGCGCGCCGCCCAACACCGCATCGCTGAGCTTTTTTGACGGAAAAGAACGCCATTACATCAATCTTTCCAGCAATTTTGAAAGCAGCGAAGCCATCGAATTTATTTATCAATCGAAATAAAATTTTTCAAAAAAAATATCAAAAAGAGATAGAAACGAGCGTTTCTGTCTCTTTTTTTTTAAGAAAAAAAATGCGGAAACGTGTCACGCAGCAATGCCATATTCCATAAAAATGAATTTATTGTTGATTGAATCAACAGTTTTTAAAAAACTTATTTTTTCTTATACGTTTTTAAAGTCCGTCCCAAAAGCCTATTTTTTCACCTTATTTTTTGACACAATCGGAAAGGTTTTTGAACATAAACGGTTACCTCTTTTTTTGTACACGAAAACCGTTAGTGAAACTTTACATCAAAAAAAAATCTAAAAAGTTAATCCCAATATTTTCTTTTCATATTTTTAGATTCCTTATTTTACTTTTTTTCATAATTTTCAAATTCATAATTTTAAATTTTTTCGCTATGCAAAAAATTAGCAAATTGAAAACCCAATTGGGTTCAGCTGCATGTTTGTCGGCTCAACAAAGCTACAACGTAAAAGGTGGAACGGACGCGCCACCACCACCGCCTCCCGCAGTAGAAGACGACAAACGTCGCGAACGTCCAGGCGGTTTGACTTCGCAGTAAGTCGTCAGTCCAAGCAAATACATACAACTTTTTTTCAACCCGTTTTAAAAAAAGTGACCGTATTTTTGTTTGAAAAGTATTTTTTATTGAATATATTTTTTTCACGAAAATTAAAATTAAAACAGTTTATGAAAGATTTAAATCAGCTGAAAGCGACATTGACGGTTTGTGAATCCGTGAGTTCTACCGTTCAATATCAAGTAACAGGCGGAAAATGCAACGCCAAAGCGGACGACAAACGCCGCGAAAGACCCGGTTCCACCATCGGAAACCGAGAAAGTGGCGGTCAAAGAAGCAACCACACGTGCGAAGACAAAACAAAAGGTTAATCACTTTTGGGCGCGTTGCTGACCATCAAAAGCGTGATATTTTTTTCCATTTTTCAACAAAAATGTTAAAAAATATCATGCTTTTTTTATTGCATTTTCACAAGTTTATTTTCAAAAAACGCCGATGACCCTTTTTTTAATACCGTTTTCTCAAAAAAAAGTGTTGCGAAAGTTCGATACAAAAAAATATTAAATGTTGCTATTTTCAATGTATTGTGTTCTGAATGTGTTTGTTTTAAATATTTATTTTCAGTTTATATTAGTTTTGTCGCTGTCGCAAAAACTAATTTTTTATCCCCATTTTTGAAACGAGTCGGACGCATATTTGCAACAATAAAAGCAGTGGAAAGGCGAAAATATGTCCCCCCCCAGTATATTTGGTCATTTTCAGCTTATTTTTTTACAATTTAACTAATTCATAATTAAAAATTTTTAGCTATGCAAAAAATTAGCAATTTGAAAGCGCAACTGGGCGCAAATGCTTGTTTGTCGGCAGACCAAACCCAAAAAATCAAGGGCGGAGTCAACAATAACAACAACGACAACAACGGCGGCGGCAACAATGGTAACAACGGCGGCGGCAACAACGGCAACAGCAACCGTAGCAACAACCAAACCGAAGACGACAAACGCCGCGAACGTCCAGGCGGTTTGACTTCGCAGTAAGTTGGCTTCAATTCAAACATTCAAAATCAACAGTTAACCACTTTTTAACCATTTTTATTTTACAAATATGTGCTGCATGGAAGGCATGTATTAATTTTAAGATTCTATGAAAGATTTGAAACAATTAGAAGCCGAATTGACGGCAAACGAGCAACTCGAAGACGTTGTTGCATACCAAGTTTTGGGGGGCGCAAAATACATCGCCGCCGACGACAAACGCCGCGAAAGACCCGGTTCGACAATTGTGAATCGGACAGGAAAAACGTCAGTTCGCGCTTACAGATGCGCAGATGTTGGAAAAGAATAATATTTTGGCATCAAAATCGCATCTATAAAATCGTGTTGTGTTTTTCAATTTTTCTGAAAAATTTAGAAAAGAAAATCACAACACGATTTTTTTTCTTTTTCCTATCCAAATACCGAAAATCTATCAAAAACGACCGTTCCCTTCTTTTTTTCAGCCGTTTTTCAAAAAAAAAGTGATTGCGGAAATGTGGCACAAAAAAGAATCATATAATTTAAAAATCAATGTATTTGTGATTAAAAATGTGTCTTTTAAACATTAATTTTTAAATTATATTTATTTTAGCCTTGTCGCAAAATTTGTTTTTTTATCTACATTTTCCAGCAGAATCGGACGTGTTTTTGCACTCTAAACATAGCGAAAAGGCGGAAATATGCCCCCCCCCAGTATATTTGGTCATTTTCGACTTATTTTTTTACAATTTAACTAATTCATAATTAAAAATTTTAGCTATGCAGAAAATTAGCAACTTGAAAGCGCAATTGGGCGCAAACGCTTGTTTGTCGGCTGATGAATCGCACAAAATCAAGGGCGGCATCACTGGCAGCATTACTTACGGCGGTACCACGCTTGCCATCAATGGTTCGACGGTTTCGATTACGGTAAATGGCACGACAAGTTCGGTAAATTTGGCGACGATGACAGAAGACGACAAACGTCGCGAGCGTCCGGGCGGTTTGACTTCGCAGTAAGTCCACGAGTCCAAAACGAACGAATTATAATGACAGAACTTTAATCAATTTATTTTTTTTGTTCATCTAATTTATGATTATTTATTTGGTCATAAACAAAAACAAAACGGAGTTATGAAAAATTTAAAGCAATTGGAGACCGAATTGACGATGTGCGAACAGGTGTCGGAGGCGGTACAATATCAGGTAACGGGCGGAAAATGCAAGGCACATGCGGCGCAAGCAGACGACAAACGCCGCGAACGTCCGGGTTCAAACATCGGCAATCGCGAAAATGGCGGTTCGCGTCGTCATCACACCCACGTAGATGCAACAAAAGGTTAAACTTTTTTTTATTCAATCTACCTAAAATCGTGATGTGTTTTTCGAGTTTTTTTTTCAGAAAAAGCGGTAAAATTATATCACGATTTTTTTTTATTTTTTTTTGTTATATTCACTTAATTTTAAAGATTATTTTCAAAACGCTACTGCAAACGATTCATATGGATTCGATGCCTTTGTTTTCTCAAAAAATTTGATTCGACATGAGAAAAATTTTACATCACATCGCTGTTTTGTTCTTTTTGGTGCTTCCTACTCTACTCCACGCCTACAGCACTACGCCCGAACAAGAAAAATTGCTGCAACAAGCCGACGCTCAAAATGTACTCGCCATTTTGAATGCCGCGAACGACTATTCACCCAAAGACCTTGATTTTGCGCTCCGTTTGGCGGGTATTGCGCTGAAAAAAGCCGAAAAAAATCGCTCGAATCGAGAAATTTTTGATGTCTATCGCAGCTACGGTCTCATTTACGAAGACCACACGCGCTGGGTGGACGCTATCAAATATTATCAGTTGGCAGAAAAACATGCCGACGTAGATTCCACGCGCCTCACGATTTACGATGACCTCGCCATTTCGCATCGAAAAGCGGGCTATTATCAAAAATCTTACGAATATCATAACAAAACACTTGAAATTGCACAACGAGTGGGCGACCGTCAAATGATGGATTGTAGCTATCACGGACTAGGAATTTTGCACCGAGAAGCAGGTGTTTATGACAAAGCCATCAGCTATTTCCTAAAATCGCTCGAATTTTCGGAAAAAGAAGGCAAAACTCGCGACATCATTGTGTCTCACATTGACCTTGCAGACATTTATCTGCGGGCAAAGGAAACCGAAAAAGCCCTCATTCACATCGAACGCGCCTTTCGTTTTTCGTCCGATTTTCAGAATCGGAAAAAAGGAAACACCGAAGTAACCGCTCAATATGCCAGTGTTTTGAACAAATATGGCGAAATTTTGACCGCACGCGGCGAGTTTACGGGCGCAAACGGAAAATATCAAGAGGCGTTGGACATTTACAAAAATATGGGTTACAAGCAATATGTTGCCCGCACATTGATGTTTGTCGCCGACGTTTATTTGAAACAAAACAGAACCAACGAAGCCGAAAAAATATTTTTGGAAGCCATGACTTATAAAACGTCGTTGTTGGCAACTGATTTTGCGAAATTGTATTATAAAATTGGTGAACTGCATCAAAAACGCGGAAACGTTAAAGAATCTGAAATGTATTATGCAGAAGCCTTACAAGTTTCCATGCAACACGATTTTAAAGACGTAGCGCAAAAAAGTAATTATCAACTATTTTTGATAAACCTCGAACGGCATGAAAACGGACGCGCACTCACATTTTTGAATGCGTCAAATGCCTTGAATGATTCGCTTTTCAACGAGGAAAAACGCCGCAGAACTGCCGAAGTAGAATTGAAATTTGACGTAGAAAAACGGGAAAACGAACTCAATGCGCTTCGGTTGGAACAAAGCGATTTGCAGGCGCAACAAAGTCGAATTTTGATGATTACCAGCATCGCGTTTTTTGTAATTGTAGTCGGTTTTTTGGGTTATGTCATCAGTTCGCGTGGACGAAATTATCGTGCCTTGCAAGCAAAAAATGAAGAAATCAAGCAACAATACAAGCGACTCGAAGAATCGAACGAAATTTTGAGGCAATTTGCCTACGTTGCTGCCCACGATTTGAAGGAACCTTTGCGAAGCATCGGCAGCTATATCAGCCTCATTCAGTTGAAATATTCAAAATTGATTGACGAAAATGGGAAAGGATATTTCAATTTTGTCAACGCTGGCGTGAAACGAATGTATTCTTTGCTCACCGATTTGCTTGATTTTTCGCAGGTTTTGGCGCAGCAACCCGGCTGTGAAGTCCTCCGACCAGAAGAAGTGATGCAAGAAGTTGCCGACAATTTACGCTCCGCCATCGAAACGCGAAACGGAAAAGTAGAGTTTAATCAAGACATGCCGAGTGTCCGAATGCACAAAATGCACTTGTTGCAATTGTTTCAAAATTTGGTAGGAAATGGCTTGAAATTTACCGAAAAACCGCCTGTTATCCGCGTAGAAGGCAAGCACGACGGCGAAAATGTGTTGTTCACCATTCAAGACAACGGCGTGGGCATTGACCCAGATTATGCAAATAAAGTATTTGTTTTGTTCCAACAACTCAACAAAAAATTTGAAGGAACGGGCATCGGATTGACGATTTGCAAAAATATTGTCGAAAAATACAACGGAAAAATTTGGTTCGAGTCAAATCAAGGCGTAGGAACAAAATTTTATATTTCGCTTCCCGTTTCAAATGTATAACTAATTTTCCAGTTATTTAAAATGTTTCTATAAAAAGTAATTTGCTTTTTATAGAAACATTTTTGTTTTCAAAAAATTGCCGCGCTGTGCTTTGTGTTGACGTTTTTTTTATCGTTCCACTTCCAAAAAAGCCTCAATTTTCCGAAATATACTGGGGGGGGCATCTTTTTGAAAAAAAACTGCCTTACACGCGCAAGACAGTTTTTTTTTATGCTATAAATTATAATCTTTTTTGATTTTAATT
>JBJOPA010000299.1:0-8482 GCA_046051005.1 Bacteroidota bacterium | reverse complement strand
ATAACATGTTCATTTCCACCCAAGAATTACTTCAAATTTTTGAAAAAAATCCCATAATTTCGACCGATACGCGCCAAATTACTGGGGGGTGTCTATTTTTCGCCTTGAAAGGAGACAATTTTGATGGAAATCAATTTGCAGCGCAAGCCCTCGCGCAAGGGGCGGCTTATGCCATCGTGGACGACCCCAAAGTGGCGACCGATGCGCGTTTTTTGCTCGTCGAAAATGTATTGAAAGCCCTTCAAGATTTGGGAAATGCCTATCGCAAAACCTTTGAAATCCCCGTCATCGGCATCACGGGTTCTAACGGAAAAACGACGACCAAAGAATTGGTCGCGGCAGTGATGAATAGCCATTATAACACGCATTTTACACGTGGAAATTTCAACAATCACATCGGCGTGCCGCTTACATTATTGGCGATGCCGCGTGCGACGGAGGTGGCAATCATCGAAATGGGCGCAAATCATCAAGGAGAAATTGATGAACTTTGCCAAATTGCTGCCCCAACACATGGGTTAATTACGAATGTAGGAAAGGCGCATTTGGAAGGTTTTGGCGGTTTTGAAGGCGTAAAAAAAGGGAAAAGTGAGATGTATCGCTATTTGGCGAGCCATCGAAAAACCATTTTTATCAACGAAGACGAACCTTTTTTGAGCGAATTGGCTCCCGAACACGCCAACCGAATTTTTTATAAAAAATCGGATTCACCAAATGTTGATATTCCTCAATATGAATTGCAATTGTTGAGCATAGAACCTTTTTTACAAGTTTCATTTTTAGGAGATTTGGGCGAACAAGTGACGATAAATTCTAATCTCGTTGGCGAATATAATTTTGGAAACATTGCTACGGCTGTTGCGTTGGGCAGATATTTTAAAGTGCCTTCCGAAAAAATTAAGCAAGCAATTGAGGCTTATGTGCCGTCAAATAATCGTTCAGAAATCAAACATTTTCACGGTGCAAAAATTATTTTAGATGCCTACAACGCCAATCCGTCGAGTGTGCGCGGTGCAGTTTTGAATTTTTCTAAAATGGATTTTGGCGCATCGCATCAAGAAAAAATAATTGTTTTAGGCGACATGCGAGAACTGGGAACAGAAAGTTTTGAAGAACATTTAAGAATTTTTGAATTGTGTAAAACCTTAAAAATCAATAAATTGGTTTTTGTGGGTTCAGAATTTGGAAAAATTGTGGCGCATACTGGGGGGGGGGCATCGGTGACGCATTTTGCGGATACGAACGCCGCTCGTGCGTGGTTTGGCGCGCTCGCATACGAGGGAAAAGCCTTTTTGATAAAAGGTTCGAGAGGAATGAAATTAGAAACTTTATTGAACTAAATTTCAAAATTGTTTTAAAAATTATTGAAACAAAAGACATGGAAAAAATATGGACTTCGGCGGATATTGCCAATTTGTCGCGCATTCCGCGCATGAATTTGGTGAACAGTTTGAGCGGCTTCAAAAGTGCCAATCTCATCGGGACAAGTCATGTCGAAGATGGTAAAAAAATAGAAAATTTAGCGTTGTTTTCCTCGCTGGTTCACATCGGCGCAGACCCTGCGTTGATTGGTTTGGTGTTTCGCCCCATCGTTTCGGGCGGAAAAACATCGCGTCATAGCTATGAAAATATTCATACGAACAAGTTTTTTACCATCAATCAGGTGCATTCCGACCTCATTTTGGCGGCGCATCAGTGTTCGGCAAGTTATGAACGTGGCGAATCTGAATTTTTGGCGACGGGGCTTACCCCCCAGTATGTCGAGCATTTTTCGCTGCTTGCGCCATTTGTTGCCCAAAGTCGCCTCAAAATGGGTTGTTCGTTTGTCGAACAACACGAAATTGCGGCAAATAACACGATTTTTATGGTAGCAAAAATCGAATTTTTGTTAATGCCCGAACATGCGATGACGGAAACGGGGCATCTCAATCTCGACACATTAGAAACTGTTGCCGTCGAAGGATTAGATACGTATCACGCACCGAATATGCTAAAACGACTTCCCTACGCACGACCATAATTTATTTTTAAAAAATAAAATTTTAAGAAATAAAAAATGGAATTAAAGCTTTTTTTGCTAATTTTAATTGCAATTATTTGGTTCGTTAACGGATTGTATTGTAAAATTTTAAATTTCGTTCCACGACATCAACAAATTGTCGCTCGAATTTTGGGGGCGCGTTATGCCTTTTTGTTTACAAAATTAATTGGCTTTTCGGAATTGTTAATGGTCGTTTGGATTGTGAGCGGCATTGCACCAGTTTTATGCGGCATTACACAAATTTTTATCATCATGCTGATGAATTGTATCGAATTTGTGCTTGCCAAAGATTTGTTGTTGTTCAAGAAGTTTAATTTTTTGTTTGCCTCCATGCTTTGTTTCGTGATTTATTATACGTATTTTTGTTGATGATGTGGAATTTAAAAAAACATCCTTTTGCAGTATCTGCATTTTTTGATTATTCGTTGGTGCTGACTTATGCTGTTCCAAAAACTTTGTTAATGCCGTTAATTCCGCCGCATTTGGCGTTAGATACTTGGCAAGATGAGTGGGCTTTTGTGGCAGTTGCGTTGGTGCAAACCAAAAATTTGCGTCCAACAGGCTTTCCAAATTGGTTGGGCAATGACTTTTTTTTGGTTGGTTATCGCATTTTTGTTCAATACGAAACCAATGCGGGCAAACGCTTGCGCGGACTCTACATTTTAAAATCAGAAACAGACAAATATAAAATGTCGTTGCTCGGAAATATTTTCACGCATTACAATTATGAAACAATTGACATCAAGGTAAAAAAAGAAGCACATCATATTCAGATTTTTTCTCAAAAATCGGGTTTAGATATTTCAATTAATTACAATAAAGAAAACGTAGCGTTGCCGCCAAATTCGCCGTTTGCAGACTGGAAAACTGCCCGCCGATTTGCGGGTCCGTTGCCGTTTACGTTTGATTTTGATGTCAAAAAACAAGAAATGTTAATCGTGGAAGGCATGCGCCAAAATTGGATTCCGAAGCCTGTTGAGGTCATAAAAAACGAGGTTTCATTTGTCCAAAAATTTGAAAATCCAGTGTTGGCAAATGCGTTTATAATTGAAAATATTTCATACAATTGGAAGCCAGGAATCGTTGAAAAAAAATAGAAAAATGAAACAATTTATCCAAAGAAAACCCTTTCAAGGTGTATTGAATATCGTCAAATTCAATTGGCATTTCTATCTTTTTGCCTTCATTTTTTTGTTGTCATTGCTGTTTTTTAAAGATTTTTTGCTAGGAAAATGGCATTTTTGGATAGATTTAGTCTTTGTTTTGACGATAACAAGTGTTTCGGTAACGTTGTTGGTATCAAGTTACATATACGATTTTTCAAACTTGTATTCATTCCCTTTTCTACAAAAAATAGACCGTTCAAAGATTGGAAAATTAGTGAATATCAATGCAGGTTTTGATGAAACAAGTGCCTTGCTCGCGCAACAATTTCCTAACGCAACGTTGCGCGTATTAGATTTTTATGATGCCCAAAAACACACCGAAATCTCTATCAAACGCGCTCGAAAAGCCTATCCGCCGTTTCCAAATACAGAACAAATTGAAACAAAAAATATAAACCTTTCCGATTGTTCAATAGATTTGATTTGCTTGATTTTTGCCGCGCATGAAATCCGAAATGAAGAAGAACGAATTTATTTTTTTCAACAATTGCAGCGCGCTTTGGACTCGGACGGACGTGTTGTTTTGTTGGAACATTTGCGAAATTTACCGAATTTTTTGGCGTATAATATTGGTTTTTTTCATTTTTTATCGCGGTCAAGTTGGATAAATACGTTTGAAAAATCAAATTTTCACGTCGAGTCTGAAACTGCATTTACGCCGTTTGTGCGGTGTTTTATCTTGAAAAAACAATAAAAAAATGGAAATTCACTTAAAAATAATTTGCATTTTGCTCATGCTGTTGTGCGTTATTGATGTTATTTTTCCAATATATTTTGATTGGAAAAATGATTTAAAATCGCTTTCGCTCATCAATCGGCAAATGATGGAAGTGCATACTTTTTTCATTGCATTGACCGTTTTTTTGATGGGTTTTTTGTGCTTTTTTAGTCCCCAAGACTTGATAAATACGCCATTGGGCAGGCAAATTTGCTTGGGATTTGCGGTGTTTTGGGTAATTCGGTTGTTCTTTCAAGGTTTTGTCTATTCCTCAAAACTGTGGCGCGGCAAAACGTTTGAAACCAGTATGCACCTCATTTTCACCATTTTTTGGACTTATTTAACGGTCGTTTTTGCATTCATATTTGCTGGAAAAATATTTTAAAAATTTTATTTATAAATTATAATTTCCAAATAAAAATGCCTTTTCAACTTTAAAAATAGGCTGAAAAGGCATTTTATACTGGGGGGGGCGTTTTTTTTTAATTTTTATTTTGTTTTGCGCAGCAAGTCGGCAAAAAGCGGCTGCACTTGTTCAAAATCTGTTATTTCAAAATCTGCTGCGCTATACCAAATCCGTTCAAAGGTTCGAGTCGTATTTCTGAACGTCGTGAAAAGTGGATTGGATTGCATTTCTTGCACATATGTACGATTTGTTTTATCTTTTTTCCAGATAATGGCATTTTTTTCGGACAAATTTTTGAGCGTTGCCAAATAATAAAGCCGCACTGCCAACCGATAATTGCCTTGCCGAATGGCTTGCGCAATCACGGGGTCGAGGTCGTCAATTTTATCCAAATTTTCTTCAATGTGTTCCAAATCAATAATTTCAGAAGCCCCAATTTTTCGGTTTTTCGGACCAAAAATGTTGCCTTCATTGACCAAACGCATGACCAAATAAACGAATAACAAAACAAAAACGCTGATAAAAATCCATTTCATCAGTTCCGCCGCACTCGAAAAATCCGCAGTTGGGTTTACGATTTTTTCATCTTTTGGCTTTTTCTTGGCGGCTTCTGCTCTTCTTCGCGCTTCTTCTTCCTCCGCTTTTCGGATTTCTTCGGGTTTTCGGTAGTCGAGTTCTGTACGCATTTTTTCCCACTCGGCTTTGTCAAGTGGGCGCGTTTCGATATTTTGAGCGGTATAATTTTCTATTTTTTCAACAGATTTGCGTTTTTTTACTTGCGCGGGTTCCTCCGCTTCTGGCGCGGGAACTGCTTGAATGTCTTCTATGTCCTCGTCCATTTCGATGGGTTCATTTTGGGCGTACAAATGCCCCCCCCCAGTATAAAATACTGAAAAAGCGAAAATCAGCGAAAAGAAAAAATATTTATTTTTATTTTTCATCAAAAAACAGAATTTTATATCAAAAATAAATTAAAATAAAACGCCTTGTATGCCGTCTGGCAATAGTTTGAACGATTGCCGATGCAATGGACATGCCCCAATTTTTGCGATAGCGGCGCGATGTTCAACGGTCGGATATCCTTTGTTTTTTTGCCAATTGTATTCGGGATACAATGTTGAGTTTATTTGCATATATTCATCTCGATGCGTTTTTGCCAACACCGAAGCAGCAGCAATAGAGGCAAATTTTGAATCGCCTTTTACGATGCAGGCAAAATTAAAATTGTCGAAATGCTTGAAGCGATTGCCATCAATTAGTAAAAAATCGGGTTTTGTAGTCAGTCGCCGACAAGCTCTTTGCATGCCCACAATGGAGGCGTTGAGGATATTGATTTCGTCAATTTCGGTGGGTTCGACTGGTTCGACTGCCCACGCGATTGCCTCTTTTTCGATGATGGGACGCAACAAATCGCGCTGTTTTTCTGTCATTTTTTTAGAATCGTTGAGCCATTGATGCGTAAAATCGGGTGGCAAAATGACCGCCGCCGCAAACACCGCGCCCGCCAAACAACCGCGCCCCGCTTCGTCGCAACCTGCCTCTAACCTTCCCGCTTCTAAAAATGGCAATAATTTCACGTTTCAAAAAAAAATTTGACAAATGTAAGCGTTTTTTTTCAAATGTTTAAAAAATTTAAATGAATTGGATAAAAAAAAATATCCCCCAATCGTTGCAGCGCAACATACTGGGGGGTACATTTTTTAGGGCATTTTTTTAATCTTTTCCCCAAATTACATTTCCTTTTTTATCCAATTTCATGGTAAAAGTTTTTTTACCGCTGTCGTAACCGTTTTTCATCGGGTCTTCGTACACGCAATCGTCATCAATGCAAGTTTCGGTGACGATGTATCCGAAAATTTTTCTGCCCAACGCTTCTGGAAACGTCACTTTCGCGCCAACGGGCAAACTGATTGTATTGCTAATTTCTTGAAAACGAAATTTTGTTCCGTTCATCAAAACAAATCCTTCGGGCAACAAAATTTTATTTCCTTCGGTTCGTATTGGAAAGTTTAATTTTTGAGCAAGTTCTTTGGCTTCGCCAAGATTTTTTCCTCTTGATGTAAACTGCGTTTCTATTTTGACACTATCGTTGTCGGACAAAATAAATTTAATGGGAACGTAGTCATTGAACAAATATTCATCTGAAATATAGAGATGTTCCAATTGCGCACCCGATGCCGTAAATGAGTCGGTGACAGACACAAGCGACAGCGTATTGTCTCCATTTTGAGGAAGAGAAAACGTTTTGACTTCCGAAAAGCTATGGCTATTGTTCATTTCGCGGACAAAAAACGGGAAAAGGCAAAAGAAAATGACCAAAAAGACCGACCAAACCGTCCACAAAGTGCCTTGAAACCAAGGGCTACGTATTCTTTTATAAAATATTTGTCCAATAAACGCCACAAACGAAATGACTGGAATGACCACGCAAAAGAAAACACTGACCACCAAAAGCCAAACTTGCCAAGTTTGTTCGGGCGAAATGTAGGCGAAAAGTGGACTCACCAACACCAAACTCCAAATGCTGGCAACCCAACCAATGATTAAACAAAATAATATCAAACCCGCTAAAATACCGCCCACAGGCTTGAAAATGGTGGACAAAAACTTACCAAAACGATTGACGGCGGCACCAAAACGGTTGCGATTTTGTATCGCTTGTTCAGAACGCCCCCAATTGGAGAGTTGTTCGCCAAATTTATCCGCACTTTCGCTGATGATGCGCCCAATATTTTCGGCGGTGGCGGGTTCGCCGCGCATTGCCAAACGGTCGGCACTCGTGAGTGCCTCGCGTGTCATGACCCACAAAACCAAGTAAACCAAAACACCTGCAAAACCTAAAAAGGCAAAAAATACAAAACTTATGCGCACCCAAATTGGGTTTTCGATGCCAAAATATGCGGCTAATCCGCTACTTACGCCACCAATAATTTTGTCTTCGCCGTCTCTGAAAAAGCTGCGGGCGGTGGGAATGCCCCCCCCAGTATGCGCGGCATTTTCGGCAGTTTTTTGGGCGTTTTCGTCGGTTTCGATACCAAAATCTTCGGGTGTTCCCATGATTTGTATCGCCGATTTGATGTTAGAAACGCCGATAATGGTCTGTTGATTGGCACGCGATTCGTTAAAAATTTCTGCCAAACGGCTTTCGATGTCACCCATAATTTCATCGCAACCTTCCGATTTGCTGAAATGTTGACGCAACGTACCCAAATAATGTTGCAACATCTCGTAGGCATCGTCGTCAATCGAAAATGCAAATCCACCGAGATTTATATTGAAAATTTTATTCATTTTATTTACTTTTTTAACAAATGTGGACAATAGAATAATGGACAACAATGTCGAATTGAAATATCATATTCGTTTTTATCATTGTCATAAGTTTCTTAAAAAATCTATTTTTATAAATTAAAATAAAAAACTTTTGAAAAGAATTTCTTTTTTTAAGTTTCATCAGTTGCGTCAGCCGCATCTAAAATCAGTTGTACAGAACTCACCAATTCTGTCCAAGCGGTTCGCGCGTCCGCGAGTGCCTGTTCGCCCGTGTCGGTGAGTTGAAAGTATTTTCGAGGCGGTCCCATCGTAGATTCTTGCCATATGTATTGCAAGAATCCAGCATTTTTAAGCCGCGTCAGCAAGGGGTAGAGCGTGCCTTCGACGACCAGTATGTCCGCGTTTTTGAGTCGCCCCAAAATGTCCGACGGATAGGCTGCCCGTTCCGAAATCACCGCCAAAATGCAAAGTTCTAAAACCCCCTTGCGCATCTGTTGTTTAGCATTTTCACTATTCATGCCGCAAAGATACGTGTAAAAAATGGTACTATGCAATACATAGTACTAAATATTTTTAAAAATATTTTTTAAATTTTTGTAAAACATTGATTATCAATATTTTGTGAAAAATAAAATTTTTAAAAAAATGATAAAAAAAAGTTCTACAAATCACAAAAAATGATTTACAGAACTTTCTATAAGGTTTGGAGATTATTATGTCGGGAGAAAAAGGAACTGCACTTTACTCTATTTTGGAGAATGTTATTGGACAGCTTCAAAAGTATTGATTTAAAAAAACGGTAATGGGTGAAAATGGTTGATTGTTATAATTAGGCTGCAAACGCATTAGCATATTTTCCATGTTTGAAATAATACTTG
>JBJOPA010000298.1:0-8916 GCA_046051005.1 Bacteroidota bacterium | reverse complement strand
CTATCTGTTATAAATCAGTGATAAAAATTTAATACTTTTGCCCAAATTTTAAGATTTCGTGATTTTTTATTTTTTATTTTTTTTATTTTTTAATTGATGAATAGATTTTTTTTAACCACACTTTTTTGTTTTCTTGCGTTTGCAATGTCGGCACAAGTCACGTCGGCTTCGATGTCGGGTAAGGTTATTGCAAAATCTGGTGAAACACTTTTGAGTAGCATCATTATTGCTACGCATGAGCCGACGGGAACGAAATATAGCGTAATTTGTGACGAAAACGGTGTTTTCCATATCGAAAACATGACAACGGGCGGTCCTTACACCGTCAAATCATCGCTTTTGGGCTATGTTGAGGGCGTGCAATCGGCTATTTTTTTGAGTTTGGGCAACACCACCAAAGTCAATTTCGTCTTGGAAGAAACCAACAGCGAGTTAAAAACGGTTGAAATTTCTGGTAAAAAAAATGATTTATTCGACGGTCGCAGAAGCGGAACCCAAACCAATATCGGGCGCGAAGCCGTCGAAAATATGCCTACGTTGAGCCGAAGTTTGCAAGATTTGACGCGATTGACCCCGCAAGGCGGAGCCAATTCGTTTGCAGGCAGCAATTTTAGATACAACAATTTAGCGATTGACGGCGCGGTTGCCAACGATGCTTTTGGTTTTGTGGAACCTTCGGGCGGCGCAAGCGGTTCGGTGGCTTCGGGTACGCCCGGAAATTTGGCAAAATCGCAACCCATTTCGTTAGATGCGATTCAAGAAGTGCAAGTTGCGTTGTCGCCTTTTGAAGTGTCACAAGGCAATTTTACGGGCGGCAGTTTAAATGCCGTCACGCGAAGCGGCACAAACGAAACGCACGGTTCGGTGTACGGATATGGCAGAAATGGTACGCTTACCCGTGCCGACCGCTTACAAGATGGCACAAAGTTGACCCCCCAGTATTTTGACTATACAACAGGCTTTCGAGTGGGCGGCGCGGTCAAAAAAAATAAATTATTCTATTTTTTGAATTTAGAAACAGGCGATAGAGACGAGCCTGTGGGCTTTACGCCAGGTGCTCAAAATGCAAATATTCCGTTCGATGTGGCGAAATTAATTGCCGACACCTTGAAAAATAGATATGGAATTGACGTAGGCAGATACGGCGATATTAGCATTGGTTCTAATAACAAAAAAGTTTTTGGTCGTTTGGATTGGAATATTTCCGACAAACACCAATTGACACTTCGACACAATTTTTCTACTGCGTCGGCAGCCCATTTGAATCGTGGAACGAGTATTTTGAATTACGAAAGTCAAGGTTTTACGCACAACAATACGTCAAACGTAACGGTTTTACAACTGAAAAGTCGTTTCTCCAAAAATCGTTTCAATGATTTGATTGTCGGTTTTTCTAATATCTACGATTATCGAGACCCTGTTGGCGACAAAATTCAACCACATATCGAAATTACGTACAACACGACCAATTCTATTTTTGCAGGAACTTATCGAGAATCTGCCATTTTTAGAATCAAGCAACGGGCATTAGAAATTACGGATAATTTTAATTTTTATAGAAAAAATCATGCTTTTTTGGTGGGTACGCACAACGAATTGTACCAAATTGGCTATCATTTTGTTACGCCCTACAACGGACGTTGGGCATATTCGAGCCTTGATAATTTCCTTGCCGACAAGCCTTCGCGCTTGCGTGCAACGTACAATTTTGAAAATAATGATTACAATTTCAATTACAATCGCACTTCGGCGGATTATCAAGCCTTGTTGTCGAGTGTTTATGCCCAAGACCGCATCAGTGTGGGCGAAAAATTGAAATTGATGTTAGGCGTTCGTTTGGACATGGCATTCTTTTTTAATCGTGATGTGCCGACGAGCGACATTACACAAGTGCCTCAATATCAAGGTTTTGCCAACGGTTATGGCAATACGCTCACCGTTTCACCTCGTTTTTCTTTTAATTATCAACCGACTGAAAAATTACAAATTAGAGGCGGTACGGGTATTTTTACAGGTCGTATGCCGTTGGCATGGTTGGCGTATTCGCACATCTACAACGGACAACAATTTGGAAATGTGGACATTCGTTTCACGGGAAAACAACCGATTTTGACCGATTTGTCTAAATTAGCAACCATTCAAACAGGGCAACGAGAAATAAATTTGATTGCTGATAATTTCAAAATGCCACAAATATGGAGAGGAAATATAGCAATTGATTATAAAACGACAAAAGGAACCACCGTCAGCCTCGAATTTTTGGGGACAAAGACCATCAGAGATGTCTTGTTTCAAACCCTAAATCTAAAAGACAGCACCCTCGCTTTGAAAGGCGGTGACGGGCGAAAAATCTATCAAGGCACAAACGTTACTCAGAAAGTGCAACCGCAATACACGTCGGTTTTTGGACTGAAAAATACGTCAGAAGGATTCAGATATACGGCGACGGCAAGCGTTTCGCAAAAGTTTTCAGATGCGTTGAGCGTCAATACGGCTTACACGTATGGTTTGTCAAAAGATATTTCCAACGGGGTGCGGGTGAGTCCGCAAGCAAACTGGGAGTGGAACCACACGACCGACCCAAATAATCCGTCGTTGAGTTTTTCTAATTTTGACATTCGTCACCGCCTCATTTTTACGGCAAATTATGTGAAAACTTGGTCTAAATTCACCGCAACACAGGTTTCGCTGATTTCAACCGCCGCTTCGGGCAGCCCTTACACCTACACCTACGCGGGCGATTTGAACCGAGATGCCTCTTCGACCAATGATTTGTTTTTTGTCCCGAAAGACAGAACGCAAATTAATTTGGTGGATATTAAAGATGCAGCAGGAAAAGTCATCACAACTGCTGATGAACAATGGACGCAATTGAACAATTATATCGAAAATGATAAATATTTGAGCAATCGCAGAGGTTTGGCTACCGAACGAAACGGCGCAAGAACGCCTTGGAATTTGCAAACAGATTTGCGGCTCACGCAAAGTTTGAAACTAGGAAAACAAACGTTTCTATTGAGTTTGGACGTTATAAATGTCGGAAATTTGATAAATGGCGATTTTGGAAAACAATATTTTGTTGCCAATACGCTCAATTCGTCCTATCAAGTGGTGACCGTAGCCAGCGTTACGAATGATGTGGCGACTTTCCGTTTCAACGACCCAAAAGGTCAAACGCCTTATCAAATTGACCCCATCGCCTCAAAATGGCAAGGACAATTGGGATTGAGATGGTTGTTTTGAAAATAGAGAAATAATCAAAAAAAAAGGATGAAACAGATTTTTTGTCTGTTTTATCCCTTTTTTTGAAAAATTATATCGTCAAAATTTTATTCAATGACTACAAATTCTGTTCTTCGATTTTGTTGTCTTCCTTCTGGATTGTCGTTTGTGGCAACAGGTTGGGTTTCTCCGAATCCTTTTGCCGCCAATCTACTGGACGAAATTCCTTTGCCAATCAAAAAATCATTCACCGATTTTGCGCGGGCTTGCGAAAGTGCCAAATTGCTACTTGCCGAACCCACATTGTCGGTGTGTCCTTGAATCCGAATCCGAATAGTCGGATTTTTTTCTAACAAATCTTTCAATTGCATCAATTCTGTTTCCGATTCGGGTCGCAATGCGGCAGAACCCGTTTCAAAAAATACATTTCTCAACACAATTGCCCCCCCCCCAGTATTGGTGAGCAAATCGGGTGCTTTTTCGTCGGGTTTTTTCTCCGTTGCCGCTACGACGGGCGGTAATTTTCGCATCAAAATTTTCAAGACAAAAGGTTTATTGAGTTGATTATTTTCTTTTAAATTAAAATTTTCGGATTGAAACAAATATCCCGATTTCGTCACCGCCAAACCATAATTTTTACCAATTTGGAGACAAACCAAAAACGTCCCATTTTCATCAGTTTGCGCTTTCAGAAACGTTTTTGAAGCAGAAAGGTCAGAAAAACTGAGATTTGCCGTCAAATTTTCGCCCGTTTGTGCATCAACTACTACCGCTTTCACGTAAGTCACGGGCTGCGGTCGGGCGGCTTCGTACAAATCAAAACTGTACAAATCGTGGTTATTGCTTCCAACAACACTGGCGCGGGCAAAATAAGCTGTTTTACCGTCCAAACTCACCGTAACCGTAGCTTCTTCGCCTTTTGTATTGATGGGGTAGCCCAAATTCATCGGTTTTCCCCATTTTCCATTGGGTTGAATGCGCGAAACGAATAAATCTCCTTCGCCCATGCCGCCGTGTCCGTGACTCATGAAATAAAGTGTTTGACCGTCGGGGTGAATGTAAGGCGTTTGTTCTTCGTAAGGCGTATTGATGCTGTCGCCTGCCGATTCGGGGGCAGACCAAGTACCGTTTGCTTGCAAATGTGTCACATAAATGTCCGAATTTTTCGCATCTGTGCGTTCGGAGGCAAAATACATTGTCCGATTGTCGGCGGTCATGGAAGGTTGCGATTCCCAAAATTTAGTATTAACACTGGTACCAAAATTCTTTGGTGCGGTGTAATTGCCGTCCGCTTTTCGAGTGGAATAATAAAGGTCACACGCCCCCAAACCTTGCGGATTGTTGCACATCGTCAGCAAAATGAAACGCCCGTCGGGGCTGATGGACTGCGCGCCTTCGTTGTATTCCACCGTATTAATATTGTCAAGTGGAATTGCTTTGCCCCAAGCATTTTTCGCCGAATCGAAACGACTCAAATAAAGGTCTTCGTTTCGGTTTTGGTAGCGCGTAAAGACCAACGTTTCGCCATCGGCACTCAATGATGGCAGATATTCGCCTGCCGTTTTCGTATTGACACCGCCTTCTAAAAATTTTGGATTAAACGGCACGGGATTGGCAAGCGCGTTGGGGATAAAATCGCAATCCAACATGGCTTTGTTCGCCTTGTCGCGAAGGGTTTTGGGTGTTTTTTCGTATCCCAAATATTTTTTATAATTATCGCTTGCTTTCGTATATTTTTTTTGTGCAAACTGGTTTTCAGCCAAACGAAACCAAACTAAGGGTTCATAATCGGGCGCAAGTCGGGCGGCTTGTTGGTAGCCAACTTCGCCATCTTTCAAATTTCCAAGCAATTCTTGAGTAGATGCCCATTGAATCCAGCCGTCCACAAATTTTGGTTCCACTTTTACGGCTTCCGTAAATTTTTTCAAAGCTGCCTGCGTTTGCCCTGCAAAATTGTGTTTTATGCCTTCTTTGTAAATGGCTTGTAATTTTTCAGGCGCGGTTTTCATCGTCACCGCTTTTTGCGAAAAGACCAAAAACGGCATCAAAAAAAAGAAAAGCGTTTGGATTTTTTTTTTCATAATCCATTATTTTTTTTAATTTGGATAAAAAATTTTTGAAAGTAAATTAAAAAATCGTTTCATGTTTGGTGTTGATATTTTCTAAATCGTTTCAGCTTTTGCAGGGGACTGAAAATAGCCCCCCCCCAGTATTTGACCGATTTTATGCCCAAAGATAACGTCTTTTTCAATAAAAAATTACTGATTTTTCAAAAATTGCAATAATTTATCCGTTGCCTTTGCGCGATGACTGATGCTATTTTTCACCTCATTGGGCAATTGCGCAAAAGTTTGGCTAAAACCACGCGGCTCAAAAATTGGGTCGTATCCAAAACCCGCATCGCCTGCCTGCGCGGGACGGATAATTCCTTCACAAATGCCTTCAAAAACGGTTTCATGTCCGTCCAAAATCAGCGTAATGACGGTTCTAAATCGCGCCGTCCGTTCCGACCGTCGCGTGGCGTGCGCCATATTTTTGAGGACAAGATTCATGTTTTCGGTCGCATCTCGTGTGCCTGAATAATGCGCCGTGTCCACGCCGGGCGCGTTGTCGAGCGCATCAATTTCAAGTCCCGTATCTTCGCTAAAACAATTACAACCAAATTTTTGAAACAAAAAACGCGCTTTTTGTTGCGAATTTCCTAGAATTGTGCCGCTTGTTTCGGGCAAATCTTCTTGTTGTCCAATTTGCCGCATCGTCACGACTTCAAAATTTTGAAAGTTGTGATGCGCCAATATTTCATTCACTTCTGCCACTTTGTGCGCATTTCCCGTAGCAAAAACAAGTTGCTTTTTTTCTATATTTTCCATATTTTTGTTGATTTTTATGACTTACTCCCTCCCTTCGGAGGGGCTGATGGGGGCTTATACTGGGGGGTATCAAAAATGAATATATTTTTTTTTATTTGCGTTCAAAAACCATTTTTCCACTTGAAAAAGTGTTTAATATTTTTGTTTTCGCCATTTTTTCTGCGGCAATTTGCATCAAATCTTGGTCAACGACAATAAAATCTGCCCATTTTCCGACTTCCAAACTTCCTTTTTCATTTTCTTCAAAACAGCTTTTCGCTGCCCACGCGGTCATGCCGCGCAACGCCTGTTCGCGTGTGAGGGCATTTTCCATTTGATAGCCATTTTTTGGAAAAAACGCCACATCTCGCCGCGCTACCGCCGCATAAAACGTCAAAATTGGATTGACTTGTTCCACTGGAAAATCGGTTCCCAAAGGCAACCAACCATTTTGTTGCAATAGTTTTTGATAGGCATACGCATTTTTTTCGCGCTTTTCGCCGAGCCGTTCTTTTGCCCAATACATGTCCGAAGTGGCATGTGTCGGTTGAACAGATGGAATAATATTTTTATTTTTAAACAATTCAAAATCAGCTTCTTGCACCACTTGTGCGTGTTCGATTCGCCAACGATTGTCATTTTTTTCCGCCAAAACATTTGAATATAATTGCAAAATAACGCGATTTGCCGAGTCGCCAATGGCGTGTGTGCAGGCTTGAAAACCACGTTTTGCCAACTGCACAAAAACGCTCGAAAAATAGGCAGTATCTTTCAACAAAAAGCCAAAATGATGCGGTCGGTCGGTGTATTGATGTGCCAAACACGCCCCTCGCGAACCCAACGCGCCGTCGGCATAGAGTTTAAAACTTCGCGCATGAAGGTGGTTGGTTTTCAAAACGCCACGTCGAAATGCGTATTCGTAATTGTCGCGTTCGTCGCTATACATGGCATAAATTCGCATTTGTAATTGGTCTTCTTGGTGCATTTTTTCAATCGTTTCTATCGTCGAAAAATGCAATCCACAATCCGCCACCGTCGTCAAACCGTATGAAAAACAACTTTTTTGCGCGTCTATGAGACTTTTTTTCACCATTTCGGGCGTTTCTTCGGCAATCAAATTGCGCACCACTAAAATGGCATTGTCAATCAAAATGCCTGTCAATTGTCCATTTTTCACTTCAATTTCGCCGCCCGTGAGTGTTTGTCCTGCCTTCACGCCCGCGAGGTCGAGTGCTTTTTGATTCGCAATCGCCGCATGACCGTCCACCCGCGTCAACAAAACGGGACGATTCGGAAAACGTTTGTCCAACTCCGATTTGGTCGGATAAGTTTTGCCCGACCAGTCGTTTTGGTCCCAACCGCGTCCGAGCAACCAATTTGCCGACCCCCCAGTATTCGCCAAATTTTTATTGGATTTTTTCTCGTTTTCAACAAATTTATCAACCCGTTTCAAGCATTCTTTCCAACTTTTTGTTCCGAAAAAATCTACCGATTGCAAGCCACGACCGTAGCCGTAAAAGTGCGTATGCGCATCAATAAAACCCGGATAAATGGCGCGACCACGTGCATTGAAAACATTTTTTGCTGCTTTCGTATTGAAACGTTTTTTCATGTCATTTTCAGAACCGATGCCCACAACCTTGCCGTCTCGAATCGCCATCGCTTCGGCTACGTCAAAACCCGCATTGACGGTGTAAATTCGGGCATTGACGACCCACAAATCTATGGGTTCGAGCGAGGTTTGTGCCGCCAGTTGTTGCATCGAAAATAAGAAAAAAACAGATAGAAAAAGATGTCGCATATTTTTTAAATTTTATTTATTAAACTCCATTGTTATAGCGGCAAAGGTAGCAGAAAACGGATAATCGCCACCCGTTTTTTACAAAAAAAAATCGCTTCCCGCGTGAGAAACGATTTTTTTTGCGAAAAGAATATCAATAAAAAGCATACGTAAAAGTCGTGATGCTTTTCGTTTTTCCTTTTGCATCGGTCACGACTTGCCGCGTGACGTGTCCGTTGGCGTTGTAACTAAATTTTGTTGTCGTTTTGTCGCCTTCTTCTATCCGAATCAATCGTTTTTCAGCATCAAAAATAAAATTGGTGACGGCAGCGGCTTTGGCTTCTTTATTTCGACAATCTATATATTTAATCCATTCTATTTGATTATTTTCATTATATTTTTTTTGATAGGTATTCACGAGTTCAATCTCCCGTCGTTGGGCATCGAATTTTGTAATATCAAATTTTCCATCATTCAAATAATGTTCTATACAAACCGAATCGCCCGTCCAATGCAACGTGCTTTGTTTTTCGCCTTGTTTTTCGCCATTTTCGTCTCTAAACGTAGCAATTTTGGTGACGGGAAGGTTGCGCAGGGTGTCAATTGTCCATTCAATTTGCTGTCTGATGGTGTCGGTCAGGTAGCGCGCTTCCTTGCGCACGAGGCGGCGGTCGTTGTTGTAATAGTAATACCACATCTCGCGAGTGTCGGGCGAATTGTTGAAAAGATGCACCGTTTTTACGAGCAAACCACCTCTGTCAAAGTCGAGCGTGAGCGTTTTGGTCGAAAATTGGCTGGCTCCAACGGCAAACGAATCTTGAATAATGACTTCGTCAATTTTATGTTTTAACACATAATTGAGGTCAAAAACGGGGTGACTGGGCAGGTCTTGCGCCGCCAAATGGGTCGAAATAAAGAGAAAAATAGACGTAAAATAATGCAACTTTTTCAAAAACATCGTTAAAAATTAGTAGTAAGAAAAATTTAAAAAATAATAATTTGAGTATAATTCTACTGCAAAATTACAAAATTTTCAAAAAGAATTGACCTTTATTTTCTTTTTTA
>JBJOPA010000297.1:0-7143 GCA_046051005.1 Bacteroidota bacterium | reverse complement strand
CAATACAAGGGAAATAGCAGCTATTTCAACGTCCGACAAACGGGCGCAAAAAAACTGCCCTTCAACATCAAAATCGGTGACCAAACCTTAAAATTGGCAAACGGCTTTCGCGACCCATCGCTCGTGCGCGACGTGTTGAGCTACGATATCGTCAGAGATTACATGATTGCGCCGCAAGCGGGTTTCATCGGATTGCAAATCAATGGAAAATCGCATGGGGTTTATACAAATGTGTCGGCATTAGACGAATTGTTTTTTGAAAAATTGACGAGAAACGACCCCAACACATTTTTCGTAAAATGCGACCCCGAATGGATGACCAAGCCACTTCCAAACTGCCCATCAGGTGAAAAAGCGTCGCTCGTTTTTATGGGCGAAGATTCGATATGTTATAGAAGTTTTTATGATATGGAACGCTTGAAAAATCCCGAAGCATGGAAAAAATTTATCCAATTCGTCAAAATTTTAAATCAATCGCCACAACAACTTGAAAGCGTTTTAGACGTGGACCAAACCCTTTGGATGTTGGCTTTGGATAATATTATGGTGAATTTGGATTCGTATATTGGGCGTTTGTCGCATAATTTCTATTTGTTTTATGGAAATGATGGACGTTTTCACCCCGTCATTTGGGATTTGAACCTTAGTTTTGGCGGCTTTACGCTCGACGGAGCGACGGAAAGACCGTTGACGCTTGCAGAATTGCAAAACCTGTCGCCGATGTTGCACGCCACCAATCCCAAACGTCCGTTGGTGAGTCAATTGCTGAAAAATCCGACGTATCAACGCATTTATATCGCCCATTATCGAACGATTTTGAAAGATTGGTTTGCCAACGGAAAATATTTAGAACGCGCCAAAAATTGGCAACAATTGGTGGAATCGAATCTGCGAAATGATGAAAATAAATTATATCCAATCGAAACGTTTAAAGAAAATTTGACCAAAAATGTCAATCTCGGCAGCGTCGAAATCGTAGGCATCGAAGCCTTGATGAAACCGCGTATCGAGTTTTTGCGCAATCACCCGTTGTTTACAAAAGCACCGCCAAAAATTTTGCCGCCTGTCGAAAATTCGATTCCTGACGGAAAAATGAGCATCAAAGTGAGCATCGAAAATGCAAAACGCGCTTGGTTGGTCATCAGAAATTCCGAAGCGCAGCCTTTTACCTATTTGCCGCTTGCCGACGATGGAAAACACAACGACGGCGAGGCAAACGACCGTCAGTTTGGCGTAGTTTTTGAACCGCGTCCCAATGGGTTTCAATATTACATCATCGCCGAAAATGACGAAGCGGCTGCCACTTTTCCAGAAAAAGCGTCAAAAGAATATTTGACAAAACAATAAAAAATCAATCAAAAAATGAAGAATTTAGTACTTTTTTTTACTTTTATTTTGCTCTCAAACATAGGTTGTCAAAGCAGAAAATCAAATTTCACAGGCACTTGGATTGCCTTTAAAGTCGAAAATATGCGATTGGACAATGCCAGTGGAATGCTTGGAAATATGGAAATCTTGGACATGCGCAAGGGCGGGCGAAACCGCATAGATTCTTTCATTGACCTCGAAGAAAGACGGTTGTTGAGCTTTGAAAAAGGTGATGTTTTGTTAGACGACACCGAAATGTTTGGACAAAATGCAGGAAAATGGCGACTTTCAGACGATGAAAATCAACTTGTTTTAAACTCCGTTCGCGGAACTGAAACGTTTGACATCTACAAAATCAAACCAAATGCCATCATGTTGAGAAAACAATATGAAAAATCAAAAGATTCTGTTTTATATACATTCGTCCAGTTTCAAGGAAAAAATGAAGAGGAATTAAAAAAATGTTTCTTCCAACTCATGCAAAAACCCATGCAAGCTGAAAATGAAGCCCAAATCAAGGCGAGAACCAAAAACGCATTGATGTTTTATTCTCTATATTTTCGTACCGTAAACGACGACAAAACGGTGAATAGTTTTCGCCCGTCGCGTGTTTATTTGCCGATTCAATTTTATAGCGGCGGCGTGGGCGTGAAACCATTTGACCAAAATGCGTCGTGGGTTTATCTTTTCAACAATGCGCAAGATGCGGCGAAAGCACATGATTTTCTGCAACTTTCGTTGAAAAAAGTGGGCGTTTTCCCAAGTCATGGCGGAAAATTTGCACTCGAATATGCAGACGTTTTGAAAGAAATGGCGGAAAATTTATAGAAAAATCTGTAAGAAATATTTAAAAAACGCATAAAAAAAGTTGTAAAATCATTCAAGATTTTACAACTTTTTTTTATTTCTTTACACATTTCATACACAACCAATTGCCGCGTTTTAGGGTATTTTCATGCGCGAAATGGTGTTTTTCGATGGCTTCGCGCATCAAATTTTCATCTTGCGGCATAAAACCAGACAACAAAAGCCCCCCCCCAGTATCCAGCATATTTTCCAAGCGTGCGAGGCTGTCTAATATTACATTTCGATTGATATTTGCTAAAATTACATCAAAATTGCTGCTTTTTATTTCATCTAATGTTCCAAAAAACGCTTTGATGTGGTGGACATCGTTGACGAGGGCATTTTCAATCGTACTTTCATAACTCGGTTGTTCAATGTCAACGGCTTCGAGTTCGGTCGCGCCTAATTTCTCTGCCAAAATCGCCAAAACGCCTGTTCCACAACCATAATCCAAGACTTTTTTATCCTTGAAATCCATGTTTTCCATTTGTTCAATCATCATGTGCGTCGTTTCGTGATGACCAGTTCCGAACGCCATTTTTGGATTGATGAGTAAATCGAAGCGAACGCCCTCCGTTTTTGGGTGAAAATCGGCGCGAATGCCCACAAAATCAGCTACGCGAATGGGTTCAAAATTAGATTCCCAAACCGCATTCCAATTTTGGTACGGCACGAAAACACGCTCCCAAACAAATCCAAAATCGCCTGACAAATCATTCAACAACGTTTCAGAATCTGCGCCCCAGTCTTTTTCGGGCATGAAGGCTTCCAAACCGTTTTCCGTTTCCACAAACGAATCGAAGGGCGCATCTTCCAACATTGCCAACACAACTTCGTTGCTGCTTTCCACCAACGATTGGTCTAAAATTTGGATAACAATTTTATAATAATTCATCAAATAAGAATAAAAAATTTATAGGAATATTTTATAAATAAAAATTGTGTGAATACAACGAAAAAAAACAAATTTCGCAGCATTCACACAATTTTATTTTCTTTTTTTTTAAATACGTTTTTAAGCCTGCGCTTTGGGCGTATTAAAATTATTTGGATAGGGTGTAGGCGAACCTTTGTCTTCGATGGTTCCGAATTGCTGTTCGTAGCGGCGCACATTGTCGTTGAGCGCGGCGAGCAAGCGTTTGGCGTGTTCGGGTGTAACGACGACGCGGCTTTTCACACGAGCGGGCGCGTTGGGCAACATGGATACAAAATCAAGCACAAATTCGCTTGGCGAATGCGAAACGATGACCAAATTGGAATAAACGCCTTGCGCGATGTCGTCTGAAAGCTCAATGTTGAGTTGATTGCCTTCGTTTTGATTAGCAGGATTAGCCATATTTTTTCTTTTTGAATTATATTTTTTGAAAAAAACTTTTTTAAAATAATCGAAACTTCAAACGCAGTTTTTTCTCAAAAAGTTGCAAAAAAAGAAAGGATTTGCACGGGGCAAATCCCTCTTGGTTGTTCGTAAATCACTACGGTATTAATCGCGACAAAATCGGCAATTAACATTTTTTTCAGTCGGGGCAATTTATTTTTTTCTTGGAAAATAGCCCCCCCCCAGTATAGTCCCCTCTCAATCCCCCCGAAGGGAGGAGGAAAATGCCTTTTTTACGCCAAAAATCACCAACTCATGTCTTCTTCGTCGAGTTCGTCGAATACATTTTTTCTCGGTTCTACGGGTTTTGGAGCGGTTTTAGGTTCGGCTTCTTGCCGCTCAATTTTTTCAGGTTCGGGCGCATTTTCTACAATTTCATCGTCGCTTTCAACGTTTTTTCGTTCAAATTCTTCAAAATCGTAGTCGGGCAACAAATCATTTTTGATAAAATGAAGCGTTTCTTCGAGCATGCCTGCGAAACGGGTTAAATCTTCTTTGAACAACACAATTTTTTGGCGGTCGTAAGAACCATCTTGACGGCGGCTGCTTTCGGTCAACATCAAAAAATAATCTTCGCTTTTCGTTTGGCGAACATCAAAAAAGTACGTCCTACGTTTTCCCGCCCTAAATTTGCGGGTAAAAACGCTTTCATTTTTTTTCGAATCTCTCGAATCTCGGTCGCTACTCACAGGCGGCGGGTTTAATGATGAAAAGTATTTTTAAATTTAATAGAACAAAATTAGTATTTTTTTTAAAAACTTTTATGTGAAACCTATTTTTTTTTCTTTTTTTTGAAAAAAAATACAAAAATCAAGCAAAAAACGCTTTAAAAACTGCTTTCTATCCAAATTGGAAACAGCGTAATCTCTCGATGACCGTTCACAAATTCCGTCACCACGCTCACATATTCCCAATGATTGGGCAAACCCGTCAGTTTGGGTTTTACAAAAAATTTCATCATCGCACGCCCGTGACTGCCCGTGTCTTGGTCATAATCGTTTTCACAATACGCCACATTTTTGCCTTCTTTTTGCATTTGTTTTACCTCAATCCCGCTCGTGATGGCAGTAACCGAATATTTTGCCAACGGAAACAACGCCACTTTGACGACGTTTTTGTTAGAAAAATCTTCTTTTTCGTTCATTTTTGCAACGCCATAACTGTAAAAACTTTCTTTATTCGTACTTTCTTGAAACAAATGTACATAATCAATTTCAAACGTTTGAGGAAATTCTTTGTCCGACACATTTTTGAGGGCGCAAAGATTGTAAGACAACAACATCGGGTCAAAAGAATTGTGATTGACGAAAGATTTTACTTCCACCGAATCAAAATAAAACGTCAAGCGTTCTTTTGTCCACAACAATCCGTAGGTGTGAAAATCGTCGCCGAGCGTAGGCGTTCGCTTGTTGGTGGCGGTTTTGGTGCGGCGGCGGGCTTTTTCGCCGCCTTTGGTTTGGTCGCCCCAATGTTCCGAAAACGTGTAGCCTTCGGTTCGGTCGTCACATTCCATGATGTCAATTTCGTTGTAACGAAACAATCGGTCGCGTGGATTTCCGAAATTATAGAGGCAAATGGAAGCCCAACAATTTCTTATTTTAGGCATTTTTGCGCGAATTTCGACATATCCATATTTGAAATTCATATCATCTGTCCATTCTCCTGACGAGTAGATTCGTTTGTCGCCGCGTGAGTTGGCACTTGCCGCTGCGTCTTTTTTCAACGTGATGACCAATCTTCCGTCTTTGACGGCGGTGTTTTCCTTGCGCATCCAGTTGGCGGTGCGATAGAAATTCATGTTGTCGGCGGGCAATTCGTTGAAATAATTGGGGTCGCCGAAATAAATGGTTTCTTCGTCAATAAATTCTCGCGCATAGGTGAGAACGTAGTTGGCAGGCAAATTTTTAATCATTTGTGCCGACAACAACAACGAAAATGTAGTGAAAAACGCAGTAAAAAGTAATTTTATTTTCATGATAATATTTTTAAAAAAAGAAAAATGATGACGCAAATATATTCATTTTGAAAAATATAAAGCGATAAAAAACTGAAAAAACTAAAAAAAAAGCTACCCCCCAGTATGAATGGCTTTTTTTCACTATTTTATTACTTTTTTTTGAAAAAAGGTTTTTATTTTCAAAAAAATGGGTGCGTTGTGCTGGGTGTTGATATTTTTCTAATCGTCATTTTTTTATGCCTAACGCCTGTAAAATGGTGCGCATTTTGATTTCGCATTCTTCAAATTCGGCTTCGGCAACAGAATCATAAACAATCGCACCGCCAACTTGAAACGACATATTTTTTTTAATCGAATTGTATAAAATACTTCTAATCACTACATTAAAATCAAAATCGCCTGTTGGCGACACATAACCTACGGAACCCGAATAAAGCCCGCGTCGGGTTCTTTCGTAGTGTTCGATGCTTTGCATGGCGGCTACTTTTGGCGCGCCCGTCATGCTGCCCATCGGAAAAGTGGCTTCGATGGCATCAATCCAATTTTTGCGTGGGCGCAATTTTCCTTCAATCGTCGAAACCATTTGAAACACGGACTCGAAGGCTTGAATGCCAAAAAGTTCGGTCACTTCGATGCTGCCCGTCGTGCATACGCGGGCGAGGTCGTTGCGCACCAAATCCACAATCATCACATTTTCGGCTCTGTTTTTTTCATCATTTTGGAGTTCATTTTTCAAAAAAGCGTCTTCGGCTTCCGTTTTTCCGCGCCGTGAAGTGCCTTTGATGGGTTGAGAAATGAGTTTTCGACCTTTTTTTTGCAAAAAACGTTCTGGACTTGCGCACAACAAAAAATGTTCGTTGAACCGATAAAAAGCCGCAAAGGGCGTTTTTGCAATGGCATTGAGCCGCCAAAAAAGGGAAAACGCCGATGATTCCGACAACTGTTTTTCTGTAAAATCGTTTGAAAAAAAGGCTTGACAAAAATTGATTTCGTAAAAATCGCCCGCCGCGATGTGCGCCCGAAGCTGTGCAATCACATCTAAATATTCAGATTTTTTAAATTTCCGTTTCAACGAAATGGGTGCATTTGGGTCAAATCCATTTGTCAAATCATCAATCGGCTGTTGCAAAATGGTTTGATAGACCAAAAATGCCCCCCCCCCAGTATCCGCCGTAATTTTGACGTAATTTTGATAGATTTTAATCAAAATTTGCGGTTCAAAAAAATGTAAATTCGGAAAATCCAATTCATCTTCATTTTCAGAAACCAAATTTGGCTCGATTTCATTTTTCAAATCATAACTCAAAAATCCAAAAATCCAAGATTTTTTATTTCTATTGATTTCAAATTCTTTTAATTTTTGAAAGGCAAAATTCGTTTCTCCCCATTTTTGCACGACTTGATTTTTTGCGCCGACGGCTAAAATGGCTTCCCAATTATCCGCATTTTCTGTTGTTTTAAAATGTTGATTGTTGTCGAGATAGGCGACGATAGGAAAGGCATTTGCCTGTGTCCAAGCAAATGCCTTTTGTTTAAAATTTTGATTATCAATAGATAACAAATATTTTTTTTCGAGCATAAGAATATTTAACCG
>JBJOPA010000296.1:0-5610 GCA_046051005.1 Bacteroidota bacterium | reverse complement strand
TTGACGGATTCGAGGTCGGCGGGCGTGAGTTTTGGATAATCCACTTTTTGATAAAACGTATTCCAATAAGGCTGTTCCGAACCGTCGGGAAACACAACTTTTAGAATTGGCAACCCCGATTTTCGCATAAACAATTTATCCAATAATTCTTGGTGCGGCATCACAATTCCGTCGGCATTGAGGTTGCCGTTTTCTTTCCAAAAGTGGTTCCAATTGATAAAAAAATCTTTAAATTTGGATTGTTCGCCGTGTTGAATGAGGTCTTTAAATTGTGGCGAAGCAACGGACAAATGATTGAGAACAATGTCAAATTTCAATAGGATTGACAATTCTTTTAGGGCATCTACATCTTTTTGTTGCACCAATTCATGGTTGATGTTGTAGTCAATGACGGAAAATCCTCTGTCCAAATCGGTATTAAAAAATGTCGGCAAGGCATAAAAAAGAGAGAATGCCTTGTCAAATTCGGGCATTTTCAGCATTTTTACGAGGTCGCTTAAATTTTTTCCGATGCTATCGGGATAGGCGTTGAGCATCACGCCTTTGTGGAAGGTTGCGTTATCCATTTTTTTAATTTGATAATTAATATTTTTATAAAACCTATGAATTGGGGTGCAAATATAAAATGGTTTTTGAAATTAACCCATTTTTCAAAAAATAAACCGCCTCGCGTGCGTGCGAGGCGGTTTATACTGGGGGGGGGCATTTTTTGAAAAAAATAATGTAGGAAAACGGATTTAGTCTATGATTAATTCTTTGACATCTGTTTTTCCATCTTTTTCAAATTCAATTTTATATTTTCCTTTCGGGAGATAAAATTTTCCGTCATCGGCAACTTTAAATTCTACATTTTCACCGTCTTTTTTCTCTTTTTGACGATTTTCACTGGCTGTTCTTTCCAATAAATTGACCATGCTGCCTTCATAAGTCAAATCATAATTTGCATAATTGATACCTTCTTTTAATTTGATAACCAATCTACGCAACACCACATTTTCATATTTTACGACGGCATTCAAACTGCCCGCTTTTGCTGCGGTAATCGTCATTTTGAGACGCGGCGTATCTACGGTGGTCCAAAAATCTGTTGCGCGTCCCCAACCTCTATTTCTGAGTTTCGAGAAATCTTTGACAACATAGTTCTTGGTTTTCCAATCGTCATAAGATTGTATCAAACTGACATCGGCAATGTAGATAGAACGCCCATGTGTTCCGACCACGATTTCATTTGCCTTCGGGTGAATCACCAAATCATGTACGGCAACGGGCGGTAAATTGTTGTTCATCAAGAAAAACGTTTCGCCTTTGTCTGCCGAAATATACAACCCATGGTCGGTTCCGACGTACAAGATATTCGCATTTTTAGGGTCTTCTCTGACGACATTGATGGGTTCGGTTGGTAGATTTTTACCAATTTTTATCCAATTTTCGCCATGATTTTTGGATACATATAAATACGTCCCAAAATCGTCTGACCGATATCCGTTCAAAGAAACATAAACCGTCGCTTTGTCATGCGCACTCGCCTGTATGCGCGACACCCACAACCCTGTGGGCAACCCTGCGCTGATATTTTTCCAGTTTTCCGCATCTTTACTCATGTGAACTTGCCCGTCGTCGGTGCCAGCATACAACAAACCGAAGCGCAACGGCGATTCGTGCAAGGCAGTCACGGTTCCAAACGGTACGTTTCCTTTGATGCCGCCTTTGGTCAAGTCGGGCGAGATGGTTTCCCATTTGTCGCCTTTGTCGAGACTTCTGAACACTTTGTTTCCTGCAAAATATAAAATATCTGCATTGTGTTTGGAAAGATGAATAGGCGTTTGCCAATTGAAACGATACGGTCTTTCGCCCAAATCTCGGTCAGGCATTTCAAAAAACTTAGGCGATTCGTTGTCTTTTACATTTAACCGAGCATAATTTCCAAATTGATAACCCGTATAAACAGTTTTGTTGTCGCGTGGGTCAATGGCAATCTGCATTCCGTCTCCACCCATGATGCTTTTAAACGGGTTTTGTCCGTCGGCAGTCCAATCGGTGTTGACGGAAGATTTTGAAGAACCAAACCACACGCCATTGTCTTGCAAACCGCCATAGACATTGTAAGGTTCTTCCATGTCAACGTTAACGGCATAGAATTGACCGACGGCGGGCGAGTTGCAATTTGCCCAAACTTTTCCGTCGTCATAAGAAATATTGATGCCGCCATCGTTTCCGTTGACGAGATGCCCTTTCAACGTGGGGTCAATCCAGAGGGCGTGATGGTCCCAGTGGACATTATTGGTGTTGATGCTGCGCCACGTTTTGCCGCCGTCGTCTGACTTTGCGATGCGCGTGCCGAGCAAATAAATCTGATTGAGGTCGGTCGGATGCACGCGGATTTGAGAAAAATAATAACCATACGTAAAAAATAAGTTATTCAAATCTTTTTCATGCGTTCGTTTCCACGTCGTTCCGTTGTCGTCGGAGCGATAAACGGCTGCGCCAACGATATTGGTTTCGGTCAACGCGGCGTTTGCGTCTTCGGTGTAATCCACGAGCGTGGCGGGCGTAATTTCGTCTTTGGTCACCATTTCGACGACCTTTTCGACAGAATATTTTGCAGGGAAATCATTGGTTTTCAAATACTTTCCCACCATTTTTTTATCGAGTTTCAAAAACTCGTCTTTGGTCATTTTTTTTAAATCGGACTTCGTCAAACCGCCCCCCCCAGTATTTTGGGTTTTTTTTGCTGAAAAATTATTGTCAACGACTGCAAAAATGGTTGATTTTGCGATAGCGAGCCCAATTCTCCCTGTGCTGTCACCTGCGGGAAAACCACTATTTGAAGCCGTCACCAATTGCCAAGTATTGCCGCCATCGGTCGAGCGATGAATGCCCGACGCTGCGCCCATGCCTTGAAAATTCCATGCGCGACGCGACCGTTCCCAAATCGCGGCGAATAGGTTATTGGGGTTGTTTTCGTCCACCACCAAATCAATTGCCCCCGAATTTTCGTTGACAAACAAGGTATTTTTCCAAGTTTTGCCGCCGTCAATGGTGATAAAAACGCCACGTTCTTTGTTGGGCGAATATAAATGTCCCAACGCCGCCACCCAAACGATGTTCGGATTGGCAGGATTGACGACAATGCGCCCGACGTGATGCGACTCTTCGAGACCCGTATTTTGCCAAGTCTTGCCGCCGTCGGTAGATTTGTAGATGCCATTGCCCGCGTAAGACGACCGCGACGAGTTGTTTTCACCCGTTCCGAGCCAGATGGTGCGTGTATTCCATTCGACGGCTACGTCGCCAACGGTCATCACGGCTTGATTGTCGAACAACGGTTGGAACGACAAACCGTTGTTTTCGGTATGCCACAAGCCGCCCGAAGCGTAACAAACGTAAAATTCGGCAGGATTTTTAGGATTTACCTCAATATCCACCACGCGACCACTCATGACGGTAGGTCCGATATTGCGAAAAGCAATTTGATTGAACGGATTTTCGCTCGCCAACGTTTGCCGCATTTCAAAGGCTTGCGTGCGTGCGGCGGCTGGGGTGGGTGCGTTGTTGGTATCGGTTTTTTGCGCATGGGCAGTTGCCAACAAGCCGACGGCAAACGCCATCGTCATCAGTTTTGTTGTAGCATTCATATAGAAAAAATTTTATTGAAACGGTTGTTTTTTGTTACGGTAGTAAATTTTAGACGGAAAAAATAATTTCGAGACAAAGGTAATTACTCTTGCTGTAATTATGATAATTCTATATTATTTTTTTTAATAAGTTTTAATGAATTTTTTAACGTAAAAATGATTGAAAAACCTATTTTTAATTCAAATATACTGGGGGGTATCATTTTAGCGTCAAAAAAGTTGGAAATTTGAATACATAAATCGCCAAAATAGTTACCAAAATCGGCACAACCGCCGACGCACCGTAGTAGGAATAGAGCCGTCGCACTTGCACCCGCGAGGGTTCCACCCATTCCGCCAAGCCCATCAACAAGGCAGCAAAAACCGAAATGGCGGAAAAAGAAAGGCAAATATACAACGCCACCAACCCATTCCAAAGCCACAACGACATGTAAAAAATGAAGAGAACCATCACAAATTCCCAGAAACCAAGCCTAAATTTTTCCATTTTTGAAATAAAATTATGAAAAATGAACTACAAAAATACCAAATTTTGTAAATTTGCGTTATAGTTTGCAAAATTACACGTTTAGTTCATCTTTTTGATAAAAATTTTAATGAAAAAATACATTTTTAAGTCTTTGATATGTAGCGCAATTTTCGTCGGTTCCCAAGATTTGATGGCGCAACAACTTTCCGTGAAGGAAGAAAAAGCGCGCCCCGCCGCCGCCCCAACTTCAAAAAAAGAAGAGGCAATGTACATGCAACCCGCCAACACACGTGCGGAATTTGAACGGAATTACGCATGGCGAATCAAACAAACAAAACTATTGGACGTGTATATTCCGCTTGATATTACGGACGCATTTCGAGAATTGGACAAAAAAATTGATGCCCAATCGAAAGAAAAATTCCTCGCCATGTCCGAAGAACAAGCCGAACACAAGCTATTTTTCAGTCTCGGTCGCTGGATTACTTACAATTGGCAACTCACCGACGGCTCGCGTTTGTCGCATTGGTTCAAAGAGGGCGGCGTGTCGTTTCCAGAAGATATGACGATGATTGTGGTGATTGCCTATCATCGAAAACTCAATAAAAAAGACATCAACTTAAAGCAATTGGTCGAAAGATTTAAAGAAAAACGCCGCCTCGAACACGAAGCATGGCTCAAAAAACAAGGGATTGACCCCAAAACGGTCGTCAAACCGAAAAAAAATTAGATGGTTTAGAAATAAAAAAAAATAAAGTGTATTCATGAAATGGTTCAAATCGCAACGGTTTGAATCATTTTTTTTTGATAAAAATAAAAAAAATGTAACGCGGCTGTAACTTTGTCAAACATCGGTTCGTCAAGTAAATGAAACGATTGGAAAAGCAGTTTTTCTAATCCAACTTTTTAAAACAATTTTCACGTATGCTCAACGATATTTTTTGTATTCGGGATAAATTATTTCGCTTTGCCGCCCGCATCGTTGGCTCACAAAGCGAAGCCGAAGACGTGGTGCAAGACGTTTTTGTCAAACTTTGGCAACAACGCGACCAACTCGACAGCATCAAAAATCTCGAAGCATGGAGCATGACGATGACAAAAAATGCCTCGCTTGACCACTTGCGCTCGAAGCATCGCAAAACAGAAAATATTGATATGATGCCACAAATTGGAAATCAACCCTCCAATTTTTCGGCGCAACAACCCGCAGAATCTAATGATATGATGCAGTTTATCGAAAAAATAATGGCAGAATTGCCCGAAAAACAACGAATTTCGATGCACCTGCGCGACGTGTAAGGCATGAATTATGACGAAATTGCAGACATTCAGCAAATCACGCTCGCACAAGTCAATACAAATATTCATCGCGCCATAAATTTTGTTCGAGAAAAATTAGAAGAAATAGAATTGTAAAAAAATATAAATTCTTTAAAGAATATGAAGCCAGAAATCATTGCCGCGTTGCTCCAAAAATATTTTGACGGAGCCACCGATTTGGAAGAA
>JBJOPA010000295.1:0-8389 GCA_046051005.1 Bacteroidota bacterium | reverse complement strand
CGAAAAAAAGACTACCCCCCAGTATCAAAACCCTAAAAAATGGTTCGGATACTGGGGGGTAGTCTTTTTTGATAAATTTCGTTTTTTTTAATTTGGTTTATTCGGCAATGGCGGCTTCGGCGTTGGCGGCAACTGCGGTTTAGGCGTTGGCGGCAATGCGGTTGGCGGCTTGTTGGCAGGCGGTGTTGGCAACAATGGCGGTGTTGTCACGCCCGTCGGCAATGGAGCAGGTTTTTTGACGGCAGCCGAATCCAAATCTATGGAAAGCGGGTCTTCGTCTCCCACTTCTGTCGAATCGTTGTCCGCCTCTACGCCCCATGCGCGAGGGCAATCCATGAGCGATTTGATAGCCAACGACGGGACATCAAATTTTGCATTTTTAACGCCCGCATACTGGGGGTCTTGCCAAACTTTTTGTAAAAACTTGCCGACAACGGGCAATGCGGTGCTTGCGCCTTGTCCTTCCGAAATGGTTCGGAAACGAATGCCCGGCGATTCCGCGCCCACCCAAGAACCCACCACCAAACGCGGATTGAAACCAATGAACCAACCATCGGCGTGCGATTGGGTGGTGCCTGTTTTGCCGCCAAAATTGCCATCTATGCCGTAAGCACTCAAGCGCGAGGCGGTTCCTTCTTCGACCACTGTTCGGAGCATTTGGTTCATCATATCGGCTTGGTCAATCGTCAAAATACGTTGCCATTTGCTAATATCGGCGGTCAAATTATAATCTTTTATCACTTTTCCATCGCGTGTCGTCACTTTCAAAACGCCGACCATTTCGGGACGGATGCCGCGATTGGCAAACGTTCCATAAACCCTTGCCATATCGAAAAGCGAAATATCGGTCGTTCCCAAACCAATAGAAAGGTCATCTTTGGGAATATCCGAAGTTACGCCCATGAGTTGCGCCAATTGTCGCACGGGTTCTGCACCAACGCGCCACATCAAATGCGCCGTCACCACGTTCACCGACATGCGCAATGCGCCTTCCATCGAATAGTGTCCGCCGTAGTCGGCATCTGCATTTCGAGGAGTCCAACCATTTTTTTTATCTTTTTCTTCGTCAAAAGTTGCGGGTTGTGGTGCGCCACCGCCGCCGGGATATGTCATCAACTCATTGGGCAACGAGTCGCACGGGCGTATGCCCGAACGCAACGCCTGCGCATAGACGATGGGTTTGAACGTAGAACCGACTTGCCGCCGCGCACGCACGTGGTCGTATTGAAAGAAATTATAATCGTTTCCACCTACCCATGCCTTGACATGTCCGTTGGTGGGGTCGAGTGCCAAAAGTCCGACGTTCAAAATTTCGTTTGCCCGTTTTACCGAATCTCTTGGGCTGATGGTGCGTTCTTCTTCGCCGCTCCATGTAAAATATGGCGTAGGTATTTTCGTATCAAAATTTTGTGCAATTTTGGATTCACTCCAACCCGACGCTTTCAGTTTCTGATAACGGTCGGATTGTCTGATGCCTTCATCAATGATTTTGATTCTGTCACCCGTCCAAAGTCCTTCTCCTTTCCAATGGTTATCAAATTTTTCTTGCAACAATTTCATGTGCGATTCGGCAGCTTCTTCCGCATATCGCTGCATTTTTGAATCAATAGTTGTATAAATTTTTAATCCATCTTTGTAAATATCGTACGATGTGCCGTCTTCTTTTTTCGGAAAATCCGCGCTTTTCAAGATTTTAGGCAAATCGCCTCTCAAAAATTCTCGAAAATACGAAGCCAAACCACCTCTGTCACTCTGAAAATTAGGCGAAGTCGTCAATGGAATAACTTTCAGCGAGTCGTATTGTCGTGGGGTGATGAAATTTGAATTTTTCATCTGAAACAACACTATATTTCGACGGACTTGCGATTTTTGGATATTTTTGATAGGGTTGAAAGTCGTGTTGGCTTGCAACATGCCCACCAAAACGGCGGCTTCTTCTACTTTGAGTTCGCGTGGTTCGCGGTTAAAAAATCGGCGCGAGGCAACTTGCACACCAAAAGCATTACTGCCAAACGGAACTGTATTCAGATAAAGTGTAATAAGTTCTTTTTTATCAAACGCTTTTTCCAAGCGCGATGCGATGATGAGTTCGCGAACTTTGGCGAGTGGCGTAGTCAAAAACCAAAACGGACGACGCGGATATAAGTTTTTTGCCAACTGCATCGGCAAGGTCGAGCCGCCGCCCGAAGATTCTGCCCCCCCCAGTATCGTCTTGAAAAAAACACGTCCCAAGCTCCGAATATCTACGCCCGAATGCGTCCAAAAACGTTCATCTTCGGTCGCAACCAACGCATTGAGCAAGTAGGGCGGCAACTCTTCAAACTTCACATCTTTTCGATTTTCCTTGAAAAAACGACCGATTAATACGCCATCTTCCGTATAAACTTCTGATGCGTTTGCCGTCTGAACGTCGCGCAACTCGTCCACCGTTGGAACGGGTCCAAAAAAATCAAAAATAAACAACAAATAGAAAAAATAAAACACGCCCAACACCTTTCCAAAACGCGCCGTCCATTTGGCAGCACGCGGCGAATCGGATTCAAAAGCTGCCCAACGCGCTCGTATCGGCGCAGTATATTTGTGAAAAGCAGCAGAAATGGGGTTCCAAATCGGCAAAATATACGGCGAAACGAGCTCCCACGCCCGCGTGCGAGCAGGCTGCGTGAACGTCGCCACTTTCTGAAACGCAAAATTAAGCGGGGCATTGATGAAACGGCGGCGAAGATTGCCCAACGCTTGCCACGACGCAACCACAATATTGGGCTGATTATTTTCTCGATTTTCCTGCGACATCTAAACTATATTTCTAACAATCAAATGCTTTTTTTTAAAATAAGGTCGCAAAAATACAATTTTTTTCTACGATTTTTGCAATCTTTTCTTGTTTTAACATAATTTTAAAACAAGAATAAATATTCAAAAGTATTAATAACTTTTCAACCTGAAAACTACCTTTTTCATTTTTTTATTTAATTTTTTGGTAAAAAAAATAATGAAAAACAAATTTTCAATCAACTAATTGTTTTATCTTTGCTTTGTTTTAAACTATTATTTAAAATTTTTCTAATTAAATTAAATTTTCATTACGATTATGTTAAAAAAAATATTTAAGGGATTTCTCTATTCGATTTTGGCAATTTTGGCAATTGGTTTTTTCTTGCCGGGTAGCTCGCACGTGACGCGCAGCATCGAAACAACGGCAAGTGCCGCAACGGTTTTTGAACAAATACAAGAGTTCAAAAACTGGAAAAATTGGTCGGCTTGGTACGAAGACGAACCCGACATGAAACTCACTTTTGGGCAATCATCGGCAGGTTTGGGCGGCAATTATGCTTGGGAAGGTTCAAAAAACGGCAAAGGCAGCATGACGAACCTCGAAGTCACCCCCCCCCAGTATATTCGCCAAAAATTGTCGTTTGATGGCACCAATCCATCTATCGTCACTTGGAAAATTGCCGAAACAAGCGGAAAAACCACCGTTAGCGTTGCTATGGATTCAGATTATGGACTCAACCCAATCGCCCGATATTTCGGTTTGATGATGGACCAATGGGTAGGAAAACCTTACGAAAGATGTTTGGCAAAAATGAAAACGCATTGCGAAGCCAATCCATTACCCGTTGTTGCACCCATACTTTTAGGAAAAGATAGCGCAAGCGTAAAAAAATAATTTTCCCTCAAAAAAAGTCCCCCCCCAGTAATTCCCCCCTCACTCCCCCCGAAGGGAGGAGGAAAGACATTTTCGGACAAAAAAAAAGCCTTCTCGCATTGAGAAGGCTTTTTTTTTATAACACTTAACGAGTTATTTATTGGAAAATCACGGAGCGATTGTCTTCCACTTTCGTTGCTTTTTTGAGCGATGCGACCATGCGGCTGCGCACTGCATTGAACGTTGTAGAAGCCATTTGCTTGCGCAATGTTTCGCGGTCAGCTGGCGAAGGAGCCGTAGCGCGGTTGGTTACTTTGATAACAAAAACACCCGCATTGCCTGCGATTGGTTTTGACAAAGAACCTACTGGCGTAGCAAAAGCCGAAGCAATCACTTGCGGTTCGCTACCAACATTCGGAATAAAGTTCGCATTGAACGTTACAGCTTTTGCGGTATCTACTTTGCCGCCGATTTGTTGTGCCAATGCTACCAAATCAGTTGCCGAAGCCATTTTTTCAATCAAAACAGCCGCTTTTTTCTTGTTTCTTACTGCATTTACGATGCTCAAATCTTCTTTTGCAGAAGCTACTGACGGGATGCCTTTTGGCAAAACGGCTTTCAAAACGGCAACCGCGTAAGCATTTACGTAGCTGTCACCATTGCCTTTGAAGGCAAAAGCAGTTGGGCTAACCGTGCCGACTTTCGTGTCTGAACTGAATGCCCATTTCACCAAACTACGTCCACCTTCGCTACCGTTGAGCGGCGACACCATAAAGTCGTTACGTTTCAAAAGCGACGAAGATTGTACTTGCAAGCCAGCCGCTTGTGCTGCCTTTGCAAATGCATCTGCCGAGCGATTTGACGTAGCGAGGCTCAAAGCTGCTTCTTCTGCCATTTTTTGCGTTTTGTCGCTTGGCACGAGTGGAACGCGAAGATAGGCGATTTTTGAACGCGCTTCGGTTTTGCCACCAAAACTTTGTACTTGAACGATGTGCGCACCAAAACGAGTCGAAACCGTATAATATTTACCAACTTGTGCTTTGTAGAAACACAAATCATTAAATTCTGGAACCATTTGACCTTGTGCGAACGTGCCGAGTGCGCCACCCGCATCACGAACAGACGAGTCAAGGCTAAATTTGATGTTCAAACTATCCCAACTTGCTCTGCCGCTTTCCAACAAACCACGCAAGCTATCTGCCATTTTGACATCAGCCAACAAAATATGACGTGCTTTTACAGAATCGGGAGCCGTTTTTCTATCCAAAATCTTCGCGATAACCATGTCTTTTCCTTCTTGGTAAGGCGCGAGAATGGTTCCGATTGCTGCCGAAGCCAATTGCTCTTTCATGGTTTCGCTTTGAATTTCTTCTTTTTTGACCATGCCGCGTGGATATTCGCCACCGTTGAGCAACACATAAGCAGAGTCTTTTTTCGCAACTTTCCACTCTTCAAAAAGTTTGCTTACGCGACCGTTGATGTCCGCAGAATCCGCCGCCGAAGGTGCAATGTTGAAAGAAATGAAATCTACCCGACGGGTTTCTTCTTCTTTTTCATACATCAAACCAAATTCGCTCAAATATTTTTCATAGTCCGCATCTGTCACCGTCACTTGGTCGTTCGGAATGGTTTCATAACGAGCGTTTACAAATTCAAAATCGGCTGGTGTTGCCATTTCTTCCATTGCCATATCGCCCAACCAAGTTGGCGTATAGATACTTTTTCCAACAAAATTAGAAAGTTTCGTTTGCAATTTATCTTTGATAATCATGCGTTCGTACTGGTTCCAACTTGTCAAAAACTTATCCACCGCTTCTTTTGGCGCATTGGCAAACAAAGGTTCGATGGGCGAATTGCTTTTCACCAACTGTCCCATTTGTTGCCAAATTTGTTGTGGAATCATGCCGCGTTGCAACAACGTCATCATCACGTTGCTCATTTTGTTCGGTTCAAACTCAAGGTCTTTCAACTCGTCTGACGTAACCGTCAAGCCAGTTGCCTCTGCTTCGCGCAAAACGATAGACTCGTCCACAAAATCCGTCCAAATATCTTGGCGGGTGCGGTAAGCGTCTTCGCTTGGAAAAATGCTCTGCCGTGCGTCAAGTTCGCGGGCTGTCAGTTCTCGACCTGCCACACTACCAATCGTGGTCGGTGTGCCGCCAAAAAGTGAGCCGCCGCCGCGATTGCTCGCCGTCACAACGTCCATAAAAATAAAACCTAAAATCGCCAGCACCATTGCAATCATGATGAAAATGCCGCCCTTTTCTCGAATCTTCGTAATCAACATAGCTTAATTAACTTGTACTTTTTTTCAAAACTCTCTTTGCGAGTTTGTGGTTGCTTAAAAATAGTTTTTAAATGATCTTAATTCTATAAGATTTTGATTTTCAGATAATTAGATATTTTTATTTATCTACTTTTTATTTTTTACTTTAATCCCAAAAATATTGCCTCATTTATAGCGAAGCCACATTTTTTTTTAGTTTTTTTTCAAAAATTATAATAAAATTTAAAATTTTCAAAAATAACGTGCAAAGAAACGGCATTTGAGGGGAATAACAAAAGAAACGGCGAAAAAAATAAAAAAAAAATACCCCCCCCAGTATTTTTAGCCAAATTCGGCAAATACTGGGGGGGATAAAATCGCAGGCTTCTTTCCGTAAAAATATTTTTGACAACGTTAATCAACGCTCGAAAAATTCAACCAATAATCGCCAAACGTCTGAACGCGACGGCGCGTCAGCTCATACACGCGACCACTAAAAATATTGGACTGAATGGTTCCGCCTCCCGAATATTTTTCATCTACAAGCATTGAAAATACTTTTATTTCGTTATCTCGAAAAACAACCCAAGTCCGTTGCGCTTCCTTAAACGTAATTTTGTCTTTTGCAGACAATTTACCCATTATTTTTTTATAATATTTATTCAACAAAACGTCGTAACTCGCTTCGGCTTCGCGCATCGCACGGTTCATGCCTTGCGTGGAGCCGTCTTTTTCAATCGCCAATTCCAGCGTCCGTTCGATGCGAAATGTGTCGGACATAAATTCCTCAGATTCCTTCGAGTACGGGTCAGTCGCAGCCAATTGCGCCTTGAAATCGGCAACTTTTCGTTCCACTTCCGCCTTTATTTCTTTTTTAATCGCTTTTTCTTCTGCACTTTCTTGTTGTGCAAAAACGGGTGAAATTGCCAACAAAGCAACCATCAATACGCCGTTTTTAATCCAATTAATTCTTTTCATTTTTTTTGATTTTTTGATTTTTTGAAATTTAGGTTATAAAAAAAACATCTGTTTAAAACAGAAAAAGCCTGCGTTTCTATAAAAAGTGAACAAAAAAATGCCCCCCCCAGTATATTTGACTAAAAAAAACTCAATAATTAGGTTTCCACTTGATGCTGCAACCGCCGCTTGGATATTGTTTTGCAGAAACAGGCGCGCCATAATAAACGGCATTAATGGCTTCTTTCAAGTCTTTTCCCGTGACTGGCAACCCATTTGTAGGGCGCGAATCGTCGAATCGCCCGCGATAACGCAATATCAAATTTTCGTCGAAAACATAAAAATCGGGCGTACACGCGGCATCGTAGGCACGCGCAACAGACTGCGTTTCGTCATATAGATACGGAAACGAAAAGCCCTTTTCTTTCGCCAATTCTCGCATAAAAAAAGGCGCGTCGGCTGGATAAGCGTCCACATTATTGCTGCCGATGGCAACAAAACTGACCCCCAATGCCTCATAATGAACCGCCATGCCCGAAATCGCATCATTCAAATGCTTCACATAAGGACAATGATTTGACCAAAACATGACGACCGTAGCCTTTGCGCCGCGCACTGCTTCGAGATCCATTTTTTTATCGCTCACTGCATCGGGCAACCAAAAATCGGGAGCCTCCGTCCCCAAAGGCAACATATTAGATTCTTTATAAGCCATATAAATTTTTATTTTTTTGATAAAAAAGCAAAATTAGACAATTTTTCTAACTTTTGCGCCCCCCCCCAGTATAAAACCATTTTCGAGGCTTTCCATATTTTCAATTAGGTTGATGCCTGCTTTTTTCCCTACTTCGAGACTGCCCAACGTGTCGTCAAAACCCAATGCGCGTGCGCCATTGCGGGTTGCCCAAGTCAACATATTTTCAAAAGAAACATAAGACTGAAAACGCTGAATGGTTTTCATTTCTTCTAAAATCGACAATTGCCAATTGGAAGTAAGGCTATCCGTTCCGATACAAACCTGCGAATTTTGCTCCAAAAACAAACGATAATTTGGCATTCTGTTTTCAATATACAAATTTGCATTGGGGCAAGTTGCCCAAAAAACACGGTCGCCACCCCATTTTTGAGCCGTCAAAATGTCATTTTCGTTCACCAACGTATTGTGAACAAACAACACGCGATTTTTAGAATCCAAATTTTTGAGTGCGTAGTGGATTGGCGTTTTTTTCGATGCACGAAACGCTGCCAACGAAACGCCAAAGCGTCCATAAAATTCATAAAAATCGCCTTTCCCTTCCAAAAACAAATCCATTTCGGCTTTTGTTTCTTGCAAATGAATGCTTTGTGTCGGTTTTCGACGACTATTGAGCCGTTTTATTTTCTGAAACAAAGATTTTGAAACGCTGTACGGCGCATGAGGAACCCCACTTTTTGCATCTTTTCGACTGGCGGGCAACGCATCATAGACCGCTTTGTATTGGTCAAATGTTCTTTGCGCGTCGGGTTCTTGCAAGAAA
>JBJOPA010000294.1:0-9484 GCA_046051005.1 Bacteroidota bacterium | reverse complement strand
CGGACTGTCCTGGACAAATGACCTACGCCATTTTTTCAGACATCAAGCGAAATGTGGCGGCAAAAGTCGCGCAATGTGCCTTGCGTACTTCCGATTTTGAAACGGTGGGCAACGTCAGCGTATCGCCCAATCCCATTCGCGCCAATGTGTTGACACTTGATATTTCATTAAAAAATATTCAACCCATTGCATTTCATTTGTTAGATGCAAATGGAAAAGAAGTATTGCAACGGATTATCTCTCAAAACGCTGCCAATTTTCAAGAAAAAATAGACGTAAGCGAAATCCCTTCGGGTGTTTATTTTGTTTACATCGTGGTAGGCGATAAGTTTACGACCGAAAAAGTCGTCATTTCACGCTGATTTTTAGGACAATCAAGCCACCCCCCAGTATAAACGGCGCATTTGTACCGTTTATACTGTCCCATTGAATGGAAAAATAATACGTATGCGCTACTTGCATTTTATCTATCGCTCTTACTTCTTTCGTCGGTTAATGTTTTTTGTGCCTACGTTGCTCGCCATTTGCATCATCACCTTTGGGATGAGCCAATGCGCGGCGGGCGACCCCGTTTTGCTGGCACTCGAAATGGAAGTGGGGCAAGCAAACGCGCCTGTTTCTGACATCGCCTATCACCAAATGGCGCGGAAATTAGGGACGGACAAACCCGTTTTTTACGGGTCTATTTTGCCCATTTCGTTTCCAGATACGTTGTTTAAATTTTTGTACCGAAGCCACATCAAAACCGTAGAAAAAACAATCGGAAGATACGGAAATTGGGAAAAACAAGCCACTTATTTCCAAACGCTCACGTTTTTAGAACAAAATAGCGGTCACAACGAATCCCTAAAAAACATCATCAGTCAACTTTGGGAAACCAATGAAGTAGGAAAAATGAACGCCTTGTTGGAACAAATCAAGGTCGAACAACATGGCAGTTTCGCCCACGCGCAAGCCAACACAATGCGTTTGTTGGCAAATGATTTTAAAAACAACGCGACTGTTTATAAAAATTACATTCCGAAAATCATTTTTTATGGCGCGGATAATCAATTTCATCACTGGTTTGTCCGCATTTTGAAAGGCGATTTTGGAAAAAACAAAAAAGAAGAACCCATCGGCAAATTGATGGAAAAACCATTGGTGACAACGCTCTATTTTGGTTTTTTGACGCTTTTATTTTCCTATTGCACGTCTATTCCTTTGGGCATTTGGTTGGTGAAAAGCAGTTTTTTGGGTTTGAAAAGACGGGTTTCGGATTTTTTATATCTGTCTTATACGTTTCCGACTTTTTCGTTGGCGACTTTTTTGGTTTTGTTTTTCACCAATGACACGTATGGTTTGAAAGTTGCTTCGATAGGTTTGGCGGAAGATTTTGAAAGCAAAAGTTCTATTTTCAGTTGGTTATTTAACAATTTTGGGAGTTTTATTTTGCCTATTTTGTGTTTTTCTGTCCACATTATCCCCATTTTGACGGGTCAATTGGAGCAAACGATGCGCAATGCCATGCGGCAAGAGTTCATCAAAACCGCACGCGGCAAAGGTTTGACAGAAAAACAAATCTTGTGGCGACATGCGTTGCCCAACGCATTGGCTCCCATTTTAGCGGCATTGGGAACACTTTTTCCGTTGATGGTGGGCGGTTCTATGATTATTGAAGTCGTTTTTGATATTCCGGGCATGGGAAATTTGTTGTTCAAAGCGATGATGCAACGAGATTACAACCTCGTTTTTGGCATCGTTTTGTTGATTTCGTTTATGACTTTGTTGGGTAGTTTTATCTCCGATTTGTTACATGCGCACTTCGACCCGCGTGTGCGATTCAAATTTTCGATATAAAAATTGAAAAAAATGCACCCCCCAGTATCAGACATCAAAATTGTCGCTTTTTTTAAATTATAAAACCTCGTGCATGTGCATGTCACGAGGTTTTGTTATACGTATATTTTAATTGATGATAAGTGAATCAATTCCTTTTCCTACTTTCACAATCATGACTACTCTGCCAACGCCTAAACGGTCAAAAAATAGACTATCATTTGCCATGCCATATCCAACAGGAAATTGGCTATTATCAAACAAAGATTCAGGAGGCAATTGGTCTTTTTTACCAAATTTGTTCCAATAATCTACTTTTATTCCCTTGGTTTCACCAAGTTCTAATTTGAGTGTATGGACGGAAAGTACGATTTTTTCAGGTACAGTAACTGGTTCTATTGGTGCTTTATCACGACAATTAGAAAAACAAAATACAGCAAGTGAAGCAATACTCCACATAAAATTAACTTTTAATAACTTCATAGTCTTTTAGCGATTTTAAAATTTTAAAATAAATAATTCAAATAATCTACACAATCCCATAAAAGATTCAAAAGTAAAAAAGGTGAGTAAAAAAAATCCTTTGTGTATTGTGTGCGCGAAGACAATTTTTTTTTTCACGTTCAATCGTCCAAAAATGCCCCCCCCCCAGTATATTCGCCCTTTTTCAAACTGTATTTGCTTTGTTTTGTGGTTTTTGAATGCCTTTTTCAAAAAAATATCAAAAAGTTATTAAAAAGTATTTACCAGTTTGGGAAAAACATTTAAATTGGTAGGCTTTTTTTTTATTTCTAGCGAAAATTCGCTGAAAACAAAAAAAAGGCAAGGTTCAAGTATAAAAAAATTTAAAAAGGTTTTAAAAAATTTATCAATCATTTTTTTTTTCTTTTAGAAATGACAACACAACCAATACAAAATGATTGGCAACTCGAACAAGCCGAATGGCTCGACGCGCTCGAAGAAATCATAGCAGGAGAAAGTAAAGAAAATGTGTTACAACTTTTCGCCGAGTTGCGTAAATTAGCCGCTCGAAAAGGAGTCACATTGGGCGGAACGGCACTCAATACGCCTTACGTAAACACGATTCACGCTTCCGAACAACCCGAATATCCGGGCGATTTAGCGATAGAACAACAGCTCGAAGACATCATTCGATGGAACGCGATGTGTATGGTCTTGAAAGGTTCGGATTCCGATTCGGGCGTAGGCGGTCATATTTCGACGTATGCAGGTTGCGCAACGATGTTTGAAGTCGCTTTCAATCACTTTTTGCGAAAACGCAGCGCGGATTACGGAGGCGATTTGTTTATGATTCAAGGTCACGCTTCGCCTGGTGTCTATGCGCGAGCGTATCTCGAAGGTCGTTTTGAAGAAAATAATCTACTCAATTTCCGTCGAGAACTCGGCACAGGAGGCGGTTTGGCTTCTTATCCGCATCCGCGACGCATGCCCGATTTTTGGGATTATCCGTCGGTGTCTATGGGTTTAGGTCCGATGATGGGTATCTATCAAGCGCGGTTTTGGAAATATTTAGAACATAGAGGATTGAAACCTAAAAATGGTGGAAAAATCTGGTGTTATATTGGCGATGGCGAAATGTCAGAACCCGAAATCTATGGTTGTATCAATCTTGCCGTTCGGGAAAAATTGGATAACATTATTTTTATCATCAACTGCAATCTGCAACGGTTAGATGGTCCCGTTTATGGAAACGGAAGCGTTATTCAAGAACACGAACGCAGTTTTATGGGAAGCGGTTGGGAAGTAATTAAATGTATTTGGGGAAGTGAATGGGACGAATTACTCGCCGCAGATACTGGGGGGTCGCTCCATACACGCCTTGAAGAAATTCTTGATGGCGATTATCAACATTTGGCAACTTTGACTGCGGCGGCAGACATTCGTAAGAAAATAGCAGGAGACAATGCCGAAGTTGCGGCTGTTTTAGATAAATTAAGCGATGAAAAGATTCTAAATCTTAGACGCGGTGGTCACGATGCGAAAAAAGTCTATGCCGCTTATGACCGCGCTATCCACGCAGGAAAACCCGCTGTCATTTTGATGAAAACAGCAAAAGGATATCGGTTGCCAAGTGCAGGTTTAAATACTGCACACAACACCAAGAAGTTTAAAGATGACACCCGTATAAAATTGGCAAAAGCACTTAATATTCCGCTTTCTGATGCGCAAGCTAGTAATGCAGATTTTTATTTGCCATCAAAAGATAGTCCAGAGATTCAATATTTGCTGAAAAAGAGAGCAGATTTAGGCGGATTCTTGCCTTCCAGAACCGATACTTCGCAACCCATTACGATGCCTGATGAAGCCATTTTTACGGCTTATCATGCAGGAAGCGGAGAAACTATGCCTTCCACAACATTGGTCGCAGTCCGTTTGATGACCAGTCTTGCCAGAGATAAAAACATGGGTAAATACGTAGTGCCGATTGTTCCCGATGAAGCGCAGACTTTTGGTATGGAAGGATTGTTTAGTTCCGCAGGGATTTACAATCCTCTCGGACAGCAATATCAACCCATGCCAATTGGGGCAGCGACTATCGTTTATCGTGAAAAACCTGACGGACAAGTCTTACAAGAAGGCATCAACGAAGCAGGGGCAATCAGTTCTTTTGCTGCCGCAGGTTCGGCGTATTCGATTCATGGCATTCCGACGATTCCATTCTATATTTATTATTCTATGTTTGGTTTCCAACGGATTGGAGATTTCGTTTGGGCAGCTGCCGACCAACTCTGTAAAGGCTTTTTACTCGGCGGAACGGCTGGACGAACCACACTCAATGGAGAAGGTTTACAACACGAAGATGGACACTCTTTGCTCATTTCTTCAACTGTTCCAAGTGTGTTGAGTTATGACCCTTCTTTTGCTTATGAAGTCGCTACGCTATTCAAAGATGGTTTGCAACGGATGTATGTCAACAATGAAAAATTGATTTATTACATCATGTTGTACAATGAAAATCACCTCATGCCTGCCATGCCTGCGGGCGTAGAAGAAGGCATCATCAAAGGTTTATATCGTTTCAAAAAAACGGAGACAAAAGGTAAAAAAGGATTGAAAGCCCATCTTTTTGGGTCAGGTTCCATTATGCAGCAAGCATTGGCTGCCGCAAAAATTTTAGAAACTGAATTTTCAATTCCTACCGATATTTGGTCGGCAACCAGTTATGTCGAATTGGCGAGAGAATGTCAAGCCGTAGAACGTAAAAACCTATTGTCGGCGAAGAAAGAAGCTACAAAATCTTATTTCCAAAGCCTTTTTGAAACAGAAGAAGGCGTTATTGTAGCGGTTTCTGATTACATGAAGGCTTTGCCAAATGGAATTGCGAAATGGTCGCCACTTGATTTTACTGCATTGGGAACAGACGGTTTTGGACTCTCTGAATCGCGACCTGATTTGAGAGATTATTTTGAGATTTCTCCAAAATACATCGTTGCTGCCACCCTCAAAAGACTTGCTACGCAAGGCGTATTTGATTGGAAGAAAGTAGAAAGTTATTACAAGAAAGAAAACATTAATCCAGAGAAGTTTGACCCAATGTGGGCTTAACGATTCAAACAGGTGTAAATCAATTTTCGGGAGGGCTTTATAGACTCAAAAAGGCGGTTTATACTGGGGGGGGGCTGTTTTCAACTTTTTTAAAAATATTATTATAAAAAAAAACCTTTGTTGATGAAAAAAAGAAGACTTTCTAATCAATTGGAGGTTGTTAAAATATAATTATAAAAATCATGTCACAAGAAGTAAAAGTGCCTCACTTGGGCGAAGACGTGGTCGGAACTATTCTCGAAATCACAGTCAAAATTGGGGATATTGTCAACAAAAATACGGTTGTTGCTATCGTAAATACGGATAAAGTAGATTCTGAAGTGTCTGCTGATGCAGAAGGCGAAGTCGAATCTATCAAATTATCGAAAGGAGACAAAGCCGCAGAAGGCGATGTCATTTTGACGTTGAAAGCAGCAGCTTCGGCGGCGGCAACACCTGTCGTCGTTGCGCCTGTTGTTGTCGCGGCTGCGCCTGCATCAGCCGCCAGTAGTTTGGTTGATGTCGTCGTACCAGACTTGGGAGAAGCCAGTAGCGCAACATTGACCGAATTATTGGTAAAAATAGGCGATACAGTGAAAAAAGATACTTCCATTGCTGCCATTAACCTCGATAAAGCAGATGCAGAAGTTCCTGCCGAAGCCGACGGAGTTGTGGCAGAAATACTCGTCAAAGCGGGTGCAACAGTCGTTGTCGGCGAAATATTGATGCGCATCAAAACAGCGACAGCCGCAGTTCCAGCAGCATCAACCCCTACTCCACCCGCGCCTGTACAAGCGGCGGCGGCGGCAGTGGTTGCTGCACCAAAAGCTACGCAAAGCGCATCGAATGGAACCGTTCGCACCAGTCCGTTAGCGCGTAAACTGGCGCGTGAATTGGGTGTTGATTTAGCGAAAGTCAAAGCTACGGGCGAAAGGATTCATAAACTTGATGTGATTGAGTTCTATAAAAATCAAAGCGCGCCTGTTACTGGGGGGGGTGGTTTTAAACAAAAAGCGTTACCCGACTTCGCAAAATTTGGAGCAATCCGAAAAGAAAAGATGTCTCGTATCAATGAATTGACTGCGGAGAACATGTCTTATGCTTGGTCAACTATCCCACATGCTTGGATTCTTGAAAAAGTGGACATTACAGCCCTCGAAGCGTTGCGCAATCAAAACAAAGAAGCCGTGAAAGCCAAAGGCGCAAGCCTCACTATCACGGCGTTGATTGCCAAAGCTGTTGCGCGGGCATTGCATCAATTCCCAACGTTCAATGCAAGCATTGATATGGAAGCGAAAGAAATAATTTTTAAAGATTACTTCCACATGGGTATTGCCGTTGACACGCCGAAAGGTTTGTTGGTGGCTACGATAAGAGATTGTGACAAAAAATCGATATTCGAGATTGCGGAGAATTTAACGCATATTTCAAAAGATGCGAAAGAAGGCAAAGCGATTGACATGTCAGGTCAAACGTTTACGATTTCTAACGTTGGTGGTATTGGTGGTTCAGGCATTTTGCCGATTGTCAATTCGCCACAAGCAGCAATTCTCGGCGTTACGTCCGCCAATCAAGAAGCCGTATGGAATGGCAGCACTTTTGAACCGCGTCTGATGATGCAAATGACGATTGGTTTCGACCATCGAATCATCAATGGTGCCGATGCGACGCGCTTCCTCGTGGTGGTGAAAAAAATGCTCGAAAATCCGTTTGAAATGTTATTGTGGTAAAAGATTACTGACATTTTGACGATAAAATTTGCCTCGCGTGTGAACATGCGAGGCAAATTTTTGATTTTATACTGGGGGGGGGCATACAAAATGCTTTTTTGATGTATCTTTGTTCTAAAAATAAGAATTATGCAGTCTTTTTTTAATCATATCGAAGTTTCTAATTTTAAATCATTGCGTCATGTGGAGTTACAAGACTGCAAAAGAATTAACTTGTTTATCGGAAAACCGAATGTCGGTAAATCAAATCTGTTAGAGGCTTTGAGTTTATTGTCTATTCGTAGCTATCCGTCTTTATCGCAAGCTAATCCAGAAAATTGGAATTTAAGATTAGAAGACATGCAAGACATTTTTTACAATAAACAACATGAAAAAATAGAGATTAAAGCCAATCATTTAAAGTGTGAAATAAAATGGGAGGAGACTTTCAATCATTTAAAGATAACTTTATCTGATAATCTAACAGAAGAAGAATTTTATCTTGTTTATAATTTCATAGATTATAAGTTTTCTGTTTCAAGTAAAGCAAAAGTTGATTTAGATGTGGCTGATTTAGTTAAACATTATTTATTCGATACAAAACAACAAGCACAAGCAGCAAAAACAAAACCAATAAAAGGTGGAAAAAAAGGATTACCAATTCCTGCCTTTCTGAATCCGCCTTTTGGCAATAATTTGGTTGATGTTTTATATCGAAATGAGAACTTATACCATGAAGTAGCAACGTTTTTTGAGCCTTATGGCTTAGAATTGGTGTTAGACAAAGCCGACAACACCATAAAAGTCTTGAAAAGAAAGAAAAATGGAAACGGTCGAGAACAATTGGTTTTGTTTCCGTACACTTCGGTCGCGGATACGTTACAACGTGTTATTTTTTATAAAACAGCCATTAGTTCTAATGAAAATTCTGTTCTCCTGTTTGAAGAACCCGAAGCCCATGCGTTTCCGCCTTACATTCGGCATATCACTTGGGAAATGATTCAGAAGAAAACCAATCAATATTTTGTTGCAACGCACAGTCCGTTTATTGTAGAAGACTTTCTGAAAGATGCACGTGAAGAATTGGCGATTTATTTGGTTGATTGGAAAGACGGAGAAACCATTGTGAAAAGACTTTCTGACGCACAACTGGACGAAGTCTATAATTATGGAATAGACTTATTTTTTAATCTGGAAACTTTCTTATAAATGAACACAGACAATCATATTTTGATAGAGTGTTATGTTGATACGATGTTAATTGAAGCGTTGGTGAAGCCAAAAAGTGGCTACAATCATCAAAACAGTTGTACAAAAGTGGCACGCGAGTTGCAAAATGGTAGATTTCTGAAAGATGATTTTGCATTGGGCATCATTGACAAAGATAAAAGAGTGTTAACGTATTTGCAAGAGTTTGACGAAGTTCTATTTGATGAAGCAGCGCAATTGCGTTTGTTAAAACATAAACAGAAACCGCATTTTTTCATTCAAATTGTTCCTGCCATAGAGCGTTGGATTTTAAAAAATGTAGAAGAAGCAGCGTTAGATTTAACTGAGTTTAATTTGCCCGTAGATTTTGAGCAATTTTTAAAGATAACCAAGACGGCAGACAAAAAGCACAATACAGATTTAAAAGCTTTGTTCAAAGCCTTGAAGCAGGCAAAGCCCAAAGGCATAGAAACGCTGACCAATTGGGTTACCTATTTCAAAGAAAATAATAGAAATGCTACCATAGATTTCTTTGAAAACCTTTAAAAAGAAACATTCTTGCCTCGTGTACACCTACGCGAGGCACTTTTTTTGTCCTTTATACTGGGGGGGGGCATGTTTTGTTTAATCAATGTTTTCATCGCATTCGTCGCGAGGCGTTAAAACGCCACGCTAATATAACAGCCGTCCCTACGGGACTTTTTTGTTCTTTTTTTTTTGCTTTGTTTTCAGCGTAATGTCAGACATTAAAACATTTTGCAAATAAAACGTTTGTTTTACAGAATAAAATAAATAAAAATTAATCAAAAAGTCTCGTAGAGACGACCGTTATATTAGCGTGGCGTTTCAACGCCTCGCGATATGCCAGCATTAGCTTCACAACAAGCAATTTCTGCTCTAAAACAAACAATTTCTGTTCTGAAATAAAGAATTTCTGTTCTAAAACAAAGAATTTCTGTTCTGAAACAATCAATTTCTGTTCTAAAACAAAGAACATTAGCTTCGCAGCAAGCTACATTTTCATATTTTTGAAAATATTTTTTTCTAAAAAATGTTAAAATTAATGTTTTTTTTGCTTGATGACACAATTTCTATAAAAACAATACAATATTTTTATTACGTGTTTCGTTTTGAGAAGGTACGATTTGTTTTTAAAATATTTTTTTATCATTTTTTAAATTAATTTTATCATTATGAAAGCA
>JBJOPA010000293.1:0-6500 GCA_046051005.1 Bacteroidota bacterium | reverse complement strand
CATCTCCTTGATTTTTGGCGAATTAGTCCCCAAAAGAATCGGCATGTCGAAACCTGAAACGATTGCAAAAATCGTGGCATTTCCGATGACATTGGTCTCTCGCGTGACGGCTCCGTTCATTTGGTTGTTGAGCAAAACAACCGAAATTATCATGCGTGTTTTGAACATCAAAGCCGACGAATCGAAGGTGACGGAAGAAGAAATCAAAGCCATGATTGACGAAGGTGCGTCGGCTGGGGCGATTGATGCCGTCGAACAAGACATTGTGGGGCGCGTTTTCCATCTCGGCGACAAAAAAGTGGGCGCATTGATGACCAATCGAAGCAGCATCATTTGGCTCGATGTCAATGATTCGGAAGCGGAATTGTTGACCCAAATCAACGGCGCGATGCACGCCATTTTCCCCGTTTGCGACGAGTCGTTAGACAATGTGTTGGGCGTGGTGACGCTGAAAGATATTTTGTCGGTCAAACTCAAAAACCAAGCACTCGACATCAGAAAAATCTTGAAACCGACCAATTATTTGCCCGAAAATATGTCGGCATACAGCACGCTCGAAAAATTTAAACGCACCAAAGTTCACCATAGTTTGGTGGTGGACGAATACGGAACGACCATCGGAATCGTGACGATGAGCGATGTTTTGGAGGCTTTGGTGGGGCATATTGGCGAAAATTCGGACATTGCCTATGAAATTGTGCAACGCGAAGACGGTTCGTGGTTGCTCGACGGACAGTTTCCTTGGGACGATTTTATCAATGAATTTGACCTTGACGACGACACACACATACACGAAGGTTTTCATACGATTGCAGGTTTTTTGCTCTACGAACTCAAAGATTTGCCAAAGGCGGGAACAAAAGTCAAGTGGCGAGACCTCGAATTTGAAGTCGTGGATATGGACGGCGCACGGATTGATAAAATCATAATTTCTAAAAAATAAACCCCGTTTTCAAAAACAATAAAAGCCGTTTCAATTCCCAAGTGGGTGTTGAAACGGCTTTTTGGGTCAATTATACTGGGGGGTATGTTTTTTTTGATTTTTTTCATTAAATATTTTTTTTATTTGAACGAAATTATAATTTAAAATCATAATTTCATAAAAAAATTATGTTATAAAAAACGAAAAAAAAGTGATTGAAAATTTGGACGCATTGGGAAAAAGAATGTACTTTTGGCTTTTCGTTTGAAAAAAAAGATTCAACAAATTTTTATATTATTTTTTCTTAAAAACATTACTTAACTAAAATTAAGTTTAACTATGCGCACTATAGCTATTTTTTCGGTTGTTTTATTTGCTCTTTTGTTGTACGCAATTTCGGTGAAATCTTATATGGACACGCCGTTTACGTTTTTCTTCGGAGCTGTTGCGGCGGGTTTGATTGGTTATGCCCTTTCGGATTATTTTTTTCGTCAACGTATCGGTCGCGTTCGGAGTGAATTGCACGCCGCAAAAGAAAAAAATATTACGCTTGCCCAAAAAATGGACGAAACTGTGGCGACCGAAGCCATTGAAGATGCAGCCGACAACCAAGTAATTCACGACCTTCGCGCCCGCATGAGCGAGTTGGAAAATGAGCGAAACGTGGCACAATCAAAAGCCATGCAATTGACTGCCGAAGTAAGCGGATTGGGCGAGCGTTATCAAAAATTGCTCAGTGACCACGATAAATTTAAAGAAGAAAATACGACCAATATTTCCATCAGCGCGACAGAATCTGCCGCTTTGCAAGATGCGTTGAGCAATGCAAAAAACAAATTGGCAGCATTAGCCGCCGAAAACGAAGCCCTCAACAAGCAAGTGGAAACGTTTCGCGCAGAAGCGCAAGTCGTGAAAATGGCAGATTTAACGCCTGCCGCACCCTCCGCGCCCGCGCCCGTTGCGGCTCCTGATTCGACGCTCAAATCAAGTCAAAATGGACTCAGCATCGCCGAAAAATTAGTGGCAAGTTCGTTTTCACCGCAAACCGACAACGAAGTGTTGACCACTACATCGCACAGCGTTTACGGGTCGCCCGACAATTTGACGGTTATCGAAGGCATCGGTTCAAAAATTGGAGCCTTGTTGAAAGAAAATGGCGTAGGCACTTGGCACGATTTGGCAGCCACGAGCATCACCCGTTTGCGCGATATTTTGGAAACCGCAGGCGGCGGATTCAAAATGCACAATCCCGAAACTTGGCCCGAACAAGCCCAACTTTTGGTGAGCAACGAGTTCGACAAGTTCAGAGAACTCACCCACAGCTTGCGTTCTGGGAAAAGAAATCAGAACAATGATGAAATTGATATTTAAAAAATTATAGAAATTACTACAAAAAATGTCTCGCTTATACGTATGCGAGGCATTTTTTTTATAAATTTGCCACCCCCCAGTATATTTACCTCCAAAATCATCAAAAACATTTTTTTCTAAAAAATATAAAAAATCAAATTATGCAAATTGTTATTTACGGTAAAACATTACACGAAGCGGATTTGCCACATGTTCAAGTTCTTTTTGATGCGTTGCACGACGAGGGCATAAATTTATATGTGTATAAACCATATTGGCAACAATTGGAGGGCAAAATAAAGCTCAAACGCGATGTCGCGATGATTGATGGTTACTACGATTTCAAGGCACATCATTTCGATTTTGTGGTTACATTGGGCGGCGATGGGACGATTTTAGATGCCATCACGGTCATCAGAGAAGCCGAAACGCCGATTTTGGGCATCAATTTGGGGCGATTAGGCTTTTTGGCAAATATTGCAAAAACCAGTATTCAAGAAGCCGTCAAAGCATTGATGGCGCGGCAATATTCGATAGAATGGCGACGATTGATTACGTTGGAAAGCAATATTCCGTTGTTCGATGGATTAAATTTTTCGCTCAACGATTTTACCATTTTGAAGCGTGACACGTCTTCGATGATTACGATTCACACGTTTTTGAATGGCGCATACCTCAATTCTTATTGGGCAGACGGGCTGATTGTGGCAACGCCGACGGGTTCGACAGGCTATTCGCTGAGTTGTGGCGGACCGATTGTGTTTCCGCAATCTGGAAATTTTGTCATCACGCCCGTTGCGCCGCACAATTTGAATGCACGCCCGATTATCATTTCCGACACGTCGGTTTTGTCTTTTGAGGTGGAAGGTCGCGCCGACAATTTCCTTTGTACACTCGATTCTCGCTTTGAAACCATTGATTCTTCCTATCAATTGGCGGTCAGAAGTTGCGATTTTGTTGCCAATTTAGTAGTTTTGCAAGGCGAAAGTTATTTAAAAACCATTCGTCAAAAACTCGCGTGGGGCGTTGATGTACGCAATCATTAAAAAAATATAAAAATTTCTTCCAAAAAATGCTTCTTCCTCCCTTCGGGGGGATTGAGGGGGGATTTATACTGGGGGGGCATTTTTTATTGAAAAAATAATGATTTCCTTGAAAATATTCTCAAAAATGAACTCAAAAGTTTTTCAAAAAAAGTAAATTCGTATTTTATTTTCATTAATTAACATCATATTTTTATAAAAATGTTTAGAAAAAATGTAAGCCTTTCGATTCTGATGGCAATCGCAGTGGTAATGTTGTCGTGTAAACAAAATACAGGCAACCAAACCACCCAACAAAACACGGCGACGACCGCTACCGCCGAACCCAACAACGAATGGTGGAAAGAAGCCGTCGTGTATCAAATCTATCCGCGCAGTTTTCAGGACAGCGACGGCGATGGGGTGGGCGACATCAAGGGCATTATTTCCAAATTGGATTACGTGAAAAGTTTGGGCGTGGACATGATTTGGCTCAATCCCGTCTATTCGTCGCCCAACAAAGACAACGGCTACGATATTAGCGATTATCAAAATATCATGAAAGAATTTGGAACCATGACCGATTTTGATGCGCTTTTGAAAGGCATGCACGACCGAAAACTCAAAGTTTTCATGGATTTGGTGGTCAATCATTGCAGCGAAGAACACGAATGGTTCAAGTCGGCGCGCACTTCGCGGGAAAGTCCATATTATAATTATTTCCATTGGTGGCCCGCAGAAAAAGGAAAACCGCCATATCGTTGGAGCATTTTCGACGAAAAAGGCGATGCGTGGGAATTTAACAAAGCAACTAATTCCTACTATTTGCATTATTTTGCGGATTGTCAACCCGATGTGAATTGGGAAAACCCGAAATTGCGTCAAGAAATCTACAAAATGATGCGTTTTTGGCTCGACAAAGGCATTGATGGATTCCGTTTAGATGCCATCGGTTTTTGCTCGAAAGATACCATCGTGCCGCCGATGCCGAAAGAATACAACGGCGATTGGGTGATGTATTACGGAAGTGGACCCCATTTGCACGATTATATGCAGGAAATGAACCGCGAAGTGTTCAGCAAATACAACATTGCCACCGTTGCAGAAGCGGCGGGAGACGTAGAACGGGTGATGAAATTTGTTGACCCCGCCCGAAAAGAACTCAATATGGCGTATTATTTTGAAGCCACCGACTTCGGATATTTGCCAAAAGAATACAAAATGCCCGACCCAAAAGGCTACGACCTCGTGAAATGGAAAAAAGTTTATGAAAAATGGACGAACGCCTTTGCAGAAAAAGGGTGGGGGACGATGTATCTCGCCAATCACGACCAACCGCGCATGTTGACGCGCTGGGGAAATGACAGCCCAGAATTTAGAGACGTTTCTTCCAAATTGTTGACGACTTTCATCATGACGATGCGCGGCACACCGTATTATTATTACGGCGACGAAATTGGAATGAGCAACATAAAATTTGATAAAATTGAAGAATACAACGACATCGAATTGCGTACCAATTATGCACAAGTGAAGGCAAAAGGCGGCGATTTGAAGCGTTTTTTAGAAGGAATGAAGATTTCTTCGCGTGACAACGGACGCACGCCCATGCAATGGGACAGTTCTTTCAACGCGGGTTTCTCGAAGGGTGCGCCTTGGTTGAAAGTGAATCCAAATTATACGAAAATCAATGTTTCCGCACAGGAAAATGACCCCAATTCGATTTTGAATTATTTCAAAAAAGTAATTAAATTGCGTAAGTCGGACAAAACGTTGATTTATGGCGATTGGAAATTAGTTGATGTGGAAAATAAATCAATTTTCGCCTACACGCGAAGCCTAAATGGACGAAAATTATTGGTTATGTTAAATTTCAAGCAAACAGAAGCCACTTTGACGACCGATTTAGATTTGAGCAAAGCAAAAGTAGTGCTTGGTAATTATCCAAATCCCGCCACAACTGGTAAGTTAAAACCTTACGAAGCCGTCATTTTAGAATTGTAAACCCTAAAAATGCCTCCAAAAACGGTTAAATACTGGGGGGGGGCATTTTTTTAAAAAAAATAATAATTATGAGTGATAATTTGCCACTTGACCAATTTTCTTCGACCCGTTCAGCTTCGGAATTGGTTGAAAAATTACGAGAAAATGACTTTCAAACTGCCTATGCATTGCAAAACGGAGGTATAAAAATACCAAATGTCGATGGATTTAATTGCATTCCCAGACGTGCAAAAGATGATACGTGGAGTTGTCGTGTTGAATTGCCAATCTATAACACATGGTTTATAGCACCTGTTATATTTTTACTTTACAGGCTTTCTTCTTAGCCAAAGAATCATAATTTTTGGGGTTTGGGGGGGGGTATGATAATATGCTGGTATTTGGTAGTTTACGTTGCCACCATGAAAAAACGTCGTCAACTGGAAATTCGTATTTTAGAAATTTTAAATAGTTAGTTTTTCAAACAGTAGTTTAAAGAAAAAAAGCTCATGCACGGATACGTGCGTGAGCTTTTTTCTTTATTATTATAAATTATATTCTTTTTTGATTTCAAGTACAAACTCAACGGTCACATCAAAAACCTCTGCAATTTCTTCAATCGTCCATTTTCCATTTTTAAGGGCGTTTATGATGCCTTTGACTTTAACGTTCATTTCGCCTTCGACGATGCCTTTGGCAATACCTTTTATTTCGCCTTCAATGATGCCATCTATTTTCCCTTCGTCATATGACGTATCAATTACATTTTTCAAATCTCGATAAGATTTTAAACTGTATTGAAGCTCTTTATGAAGGTCAAAATATTTATTTAGATTGATGTCCATCATAAATTTTGTTCTTTTTTGATATTGAGAATAAAATCAACGGTCGTATCAAAATCTTCAGCAATTTCTTCAACCGTCAGTTTCCCACGTTTCAAAGATTTGATGATACCTTTAATTTTAGTCTCCGTTTCTCCTTCTATTTTTCCTTCGATTTTTCCTTCGATTTTTCCTTCAATTTTACCCTCAATAATTCCTTCTATTTTCCCTTCGTCATATGACGTATCAATGACATTTTTTAAATCGCGATAGGATTTTAAACTGTCTTCGTATTGATTTTTTTCTTCTCGCGTGAACTTGGAAATTTCTGCCGCTAAAAACAATTGTTCAAACACTTTTTCTTGAAATTGAAGTGGACGATTTTCTAAATTTGGAAGGTTT
>JBJOPA010000292.1:0-9937 GCA_046051005.1 Bacteroidota bacterium | reverse complement strand
GAAAAATCAAAATTTCAACTAAAAACGCCTCAAAATTCTCGATTATACTGGGGGGTATCCTTTTTTGAAATATTTTTATAAAAAAATTATATCGAACAACGATTATGTTTTTTTTGATGACAACTTTGGGCGCAAAAGCTGCGTTGGCGGGACTTGTGTTCGCCATTTCGCTGGGTATTGCAGCTTATTCGACTTGGGGCGAACGCAAATTTGCAGCTATTTTGCAAGACCGCATCGGACCTGACCGTGCAGGACCTTTTGGCATTTTTCAACCCCTCGCAGATGGATTGAAAATGATTACGAAAGAAGAATTTATCCCTGCTGATGCAAATAAATTTTTGTTCATTTTGGGTCCTTCGATTGCCATGTTTGTGGCACTCATCACGGGCATCGTCATTCCTTGGGCAAAACCGATGACGATGGACGATGGAACGGTGTTTACGTTTCAAGTTTCAGACATCAATATCGGTATTTTGTGGGTGTTTGGCATCGTTTCGATTGGCATTTATGGCATTATGATTGGCGGTTGGGCTTCTAACAATAAGTTTGCATTGCTCGGAACCTTGCGCGCATCGTCGCAAATGATTTCTTATGAGTTGGCAATGGGGCTTTCCATCGTCGCGCTTGTGATGACGACGGGTTCGCTTTCGATGAATGAAATTGTAGAACAACAAGGGAAAGGTTATGCAAATATCGTATATCAACCACTTGGTTTTTTGATTTTTATGATTTGTGCATTTGCCGAAACCAATCGTGCGCCTTTTGATTTGCCTGAATCGGAATCCGAATTGGTGGGCGGTTATCACACCGAACACAGTTCTATGAAATTGGGTTTTTATTTGTTTTCTGAATATATCAACATGTTTGTTTCTTCGGCGGTGATGGCGAGCTTGTATTTTGGCGGCTATCATTTCCCTTTTGAAGATTCGTTGCCGTTGTCAGACACTTGGTTGCGCGTGTTGGGTTGGTTGTTTTTGATGGGTAAAGTGATTGGTTTCATTTTGTTTTTCATGTGGGTGCGTTGGACGATTCCGCGCTTTCGCTATGACCAATTGATGAATTTGGGTTGGAAAGTTTTGTTGCCGCTTTCGTTGGTCAACATCGTTTTGACGGGATTGATTTCGATGCGGGGTGAACTTTTTGCTTACTTTTTTCATTGATTTTTGAGTCGGTATTTTTTGGTTTTTTTTGTCATTTTTGCCTCGAAAAACGGTTTTATACTGGGGGGGGGCATTTTTGAGTCCCCCCTCAGTCCCCCCGAAAGGGGGAGGCAAAATCTGAGACGATTAAAAAAATATCAACACCGAGAACAGAGGACGAATTATTTTTATAACAAAAATTTTTCTTTCTCAAAAAAATATCCATTTTAGGTAATAAAATTTAAAAAAAAAGTTAGATATGAAATTAACCAATCGTTCGAGAGTGGTGGTTGATAAAAATATGAGTTTTTCGGAACGCATGTATTTGCCCGCAATTGTAAGCGGCATGGCGATTACGTTTAAGCACTTGTTCAAGAAAAAAGCGACGATTCGCTATCCCGAACAAACGCGAGAATTTGCGCCTGTTTATCGCGGTTGGCACGTTTTGAAACGCGACGAAGCGGGTGCAGAACGTTGTACGGCTTGCGGTTTGTGCGCGGTGGCGTGTCCAGCCGAAGCGATTACGATGACGGCGGCGGAACGCAAAAAAGGTGAAGAAAACCTTTTCCGCGAGGAAAAATACGCGGCGGTCTATGAAATCAATATGTTGCGTTGCATTTTTTGCGGACTTTGCGAGGAAGCATGTCCAAAAGAAGCGATTTTTTTGACCGACCGAATTGTAGATGTTTATGACAATCGCGGTTCTTTCGTATATGGAAAAAACATGTTGGTTGAACCCACCAATCAGCCGATTGACGTGACGGGTCGCCAAAGTGCGGCAACGTTGGCGTTTAAAAACGACAAACGCCACTATCACAATTTGACGTTTCAAGACACGGATTTGATTAAGGCATTGCAATCTGGCGGCGGTCATTAATTTTTTTAGATTTAATTGATAAAGAAAATATGTTAACTTTTTATACATTTATAGCCGTTGCTGCGGTGACGATTTTCAGCGCGTTGAAGGTTGTTTTTTCACGCAATCCAGTTTATAGTGTTTTGTATTTGATTGTGACGTTTGTTTGCATCACGATTCACTATTTTTTGTTGAACTCACAATTTTTGGCGATGGTTCACATCATCGTTTATGCGGGTGCGATTATGGTTTTGTTCCTTTACATGTTGATGATGTTGAATTTGAACCGCGATATTGAGCCGAAAAAGCCTTTGTTTGCGAAAATTGGAGCGATTAGCGCGGCGGGATTGTTGGCGTTGGTGTTGTGCGCAGCGATGCGCGATACCGACAAGTTGACGACTACACACGCGGGCGACGATTCGATTGGTTTGATTGGCAATTTGGGACGCATTTTATACAACGATTATATGATTCCGTTCGAGGTTTCGTCGGTTTTGTTTCTGACGGGTATGGTGGGAGCCGTGATGTTGGGCAAACGCGAAAACGCGGCTTAATCTTTTTTTAGAAAAATCATTGAAAAAATATTAGTGTTATGCACGAAGTTATTCCGGGAGTTGACCTCCAATATTATGTTTGGTTGTCCGCCATTTTGTTTTCGATTGGCGTGATGGGCGTGTTGATGCGTCGCAATGCGATTATTATTTTTATGTGTATTGAGTTGATGCTCAATGCGGTGAATTTGTTGTTGGTTGCGTTTTCGCGTTTTCATTCCGATGGGAGCGGTCAAGTGTTTGTCTTTTTCATCATGGCGGTGGCGGCGGCAGAAGTTGCGGTTGGCTTGGCGATATTGATGATGATTTATCGCAATACCAAATCCACCGATATTGATTTTTTGAATCGGTTGAAGTTTTAAAAAGAAAAAAGTACGAAAAAGCGCATTTCAAGGTGAAATATACTGGGGGGTGTCGAATTTAATAAAAAAATTATGTCTCAATTAGTTTACTTAGTTCCGTTGTTTCCGCTTATCGGTTTTTTGATAATCGGATTGTTGAATCGAAATTTGTCCAAAACCTTGACGGGTATTATCGGAAGCGGTAGTATTTTGGCAAGTTTTGTTGTGTCATTGCTGATTTTCATGGAGCATCAGACCACTACGGTTTGGCTTTTTGATTGGATTTCGGCAGGCAAATTCCATGCGCCGTTGTCCTTTTTGGTTGACCCGTTGTCGAGTTTGTTTTTGCTCATCATCACGGGCATTGGCTTCTTGATTCACGTCTATTCGGCAGGTTACATGCAAGAGGACGATGGTTTCCGTCGCTTTTTTGCTTATCTCAACTTGTTTGTTTTCTTCATGTTGTTGTTGGTTTTAGGCAGCAATTTTTTGGTGATGTTCGTAGGTTGGGAAGGCGTAGGTTTGTGTTCGTATTTGCTCATCGGTTTTTGGTTTAAAAATTCGGATTATGCAGGTGCCGCAAAAAAAGCCTTCGTGATGAACAGAATCGGCGATTTGGGCTATTTGCTAGGCATTTTGACCATTTTCGCTTACTTCGGAAGTTTGGATTATAGCGTAGTTTTTGCAAATACGTCAAAAATAAATGAAACCGTTGCTACTTCGATTTGCTTGTTGCTTTTCGTTGGCGCGATGGGAAAATCGGCGCAAATTCCGCTTTTCACTTGGTTGCCCGATGCGATGGCGGGTCCAACACCTGTTTCGGCATTGATTCACGCGGCGACAATGGTGACGGCGGGCGTTTACATGGTTTCCCGCGCAAGTTCGTTGTTTGTCATGAGTCATCTTGCGATGGACGTGGTGGCTTGGGTTGGCGTTGTGACAGCACTTTTTGCAGCAACGGTTGGTTTTTTACAGACCGATATTAAAAAAGTACTCGCCTACTCTACGGTTTCGCAACTCGGTTTTATGTTTGCGGCATTGGGCGTTGGGGCGTTTTCGGCGGGTGTTTTTCATGTGGTGACACATGCGTTTTTCAAGGCGTTGTTGTTCTTGGGCGCGGGTTCGGTCATTCATGCGATGCACCACGAACAAGACATTCGTTCGATGGGCGGTTTGAGAAAACATTTGCCTATCACTTTTTGGACATTTACGGCAGGTTATTTGGCGATTATCGGTTTTCCGTTTTTCGCAGGTTATTTTTCAAAAGATTTAATCATTTTGAAAGCGTTGGAACACAATCCGATTATCGGTTATCTCTTGATTTTGGGTGCGTTGATGACTGCTTTTTATATGAGTCGTGTCTATTTTTTAACTTTTTTCGGAAAGTTTCGTGGTACGCACGAACAAGAACATCACTTGCATGAGTCGCCGTTGACGATGACTTTCCCGTTGATGGTGTTGGCAGTTTTTTCCGTAATTGGCGGTTTTTTGTTGGAACATTTCATCACCACCGATTTGGCAAAAGTCGTCAGCGACCATGCGGCTGGACATGAAAACCATGCCTTGCACACGCTCATGTACGGCGTGACGGCGGCGGTTTTGGCAGTAGCGGGCTACGCTTATTTCCTTTTTGTGAAAAATGAACGAACGCCTGCGGCTGATGGAGAATTGACTGGATTCAATAATTTGGTGTATAACAAATATTATATTGATGAAATTTATAACGCAATTGTCACCAAACCAGTTGACCGCATTTCGCTTTTCTTTAAGCATTTTTTAGAGAAAAAAGTGTTGAATGGCGCAACTGACGGCGTGGGGACAGGCGTAAAATTGTTGAGCAGACAAATTCGCAAGACACAAGGCGGTCAAGTAGATACGTATTTCTATGCGATGGTCATTAGTATTGTGGTTATGTTGGCAGTGAAATTATTCTTGTAATATACGTTGAATGGCAAATAGCTTTTTTTAAAAAATTAAATTTAAAAAAAGAGAAAAAATATATAAAATATTGCTTGGATACTGGGGGGGGGCTGTTTTTCCGCCCTCAAAAAAATTAGTGAATGATAAAAAATATTTCTATCAAAGGTTTTTTTAGCTTTGCGCCCGATTCACCCGCTATCAGTATGAATAGTGGGACAAATCTCTTGTTGGGTATCAATGGCTCTGGAAAATCTAATTTCATTAAAGCCATTCGATTATTATATGAAGGTATTGCGGGTGAAGGTTTAGAAAAATTATTCAATCGTTGGGACGGGTTTCAAAGTATTCTAAATGTCAATAATCCAGATATGGATACCGTTCAAATTACTTATGTTTTCGATAAAACGTTTTTGAACTCAATAAAAAAAGAGATATACTTCATCACCGATGTAACGTATGAAGTAATATTGCAAAGTAAAGGCAGAAATGACAACTATACCATTTCAGAAGAGTTACATTTTGAATATGAAAAAAATAGCATATTTTCATATTCAAGAGTAGGTGATACAGAGAATTACTCAACTATACAAGGTGTAGAAAAAAGAGTTTTAACACAAGAAGGGTATAAAAGAGAGTTAAGATTAAATGGAATGTTACAACGCCATACAAACGTGTCTTTTTCCATGGACATCTATTTTCTAAATATTCTACTTTTCCTTGAATCCATTAAATTATATCAAAATTTTGATGTATCAGAAAAGGGTATAATTCGTCAACCGTCTCTGCACTATACGAGTCAACAATTGATGAATAATGGTGAAAATTTGACCAATTTATTGAACCTGTTGAGTGTAGATTATTCAAAGGCTTATGACAAAATTATTGAAAAACTGAGAGCGGTAAATCCGAATTTCAAGGAATTGGTTTTCTCTCAAATTGGTAATAAGATTGTATTGTACTTGAAAGAAAAACATTTGGAACGTGCGCTTCCCATTTGGCATTTTTCGGACGGAACATTGAACTATTTGTTGTTAATGGCTATTTTTTATAATCCGAATCGAGGAAAAATTATTTGTTTGGACGAACCTGAAAACGGATTGCACCCCGACATGATTTTGAATATTGCGGAAGGCATCAAATACGCTGCCCAAACGGGTACGCAAGTGATTGTTGCAACGCACTCGCCGCTTTTATTGAATCAGTTTGAATTAGATGATGTGTTGATATTTGAAAAAAATGCAGATAATTCAACACTCGTCAAACGAAAAACAGATGCTGATTTTCCAGAATGGAACGATGATTATTTGATGGGACAAAAGTGGCTCAACGGCAATATCGGAGGTGTGCGATGGTAACGATTAAAGTGTATGTAGAAGGTGGAACTATTGACCAAAATGCGAGTGACGCTGATATAAATAACTCCGCCGCTTTGCGCCAAAGCTTAAGCGAATTGTTTAATCGTTTCGGGCAACAAACATTCAAAATTGAATGTGAAATGTGTGGCAGCTATACAAAAGCAGTTAAACAGTTCAAAGAATCAATAGATATAACAGCACTTTTGTTGATGGATTTGGACGATTTGCCCAGTAATCGGGCAGAAAAAATCAGACAATTGCAGTTAGAAGGCGAACAAAATCGAGTCTTTTTTATGATTCAAGAAATGGAAGCATGGTTTATTTCACAGACAGACTTGATTGCCGTTTCTTTGAAAGAACGTGGCTATGAAACAAAATTAGAGAATGATTTATCAGAAGATGAGTCCATTAAAAATGTAGAGATTTCGACAATAAAAAAACCATCTATATTGTGGACACGACTGATTCCAAACTATTTTTTTGAAGTAAAAAATGGAATTGAAAAACCATTAAAATATGGAAAATTGAAAAATGCGCCTATGTTTATCCGCTTTTTGGACATCAATAGGCTGCGAAATGATTTTATTGATGTAGAGAATTTATTAAATTTACATTAGTTTTTATATAAAATATTGCTTGGATACTGGGGGGAGGCTATTTTTCCGCCACAATTGAAAAGTAAAGAAATTTTTGATACAGAAAAAATTATGATAACTGTTTTACTGTTATTTTTTCCGCTTTTAGCGGCTTTGTTGATGTTAGTCTTGAAAGGAGATGCGGCAAAACGTAGCGCATTGGCGTTGGCGTTGGTCGAATTGGGCATCTTTGGCTATGCGTTTTCAAAATTCAAATCGGGCGGCGCGGCAGATTTGGCGTTTTCCTCGAACTGGATAAACGGCATTGGTGCGAGTTTTAGCGTTGCGATGGACGGCATCAGTTTGTTGATGGTTTTGCTGACTTGCGTAGCCTTTCCACTCATCATATTGACGAGTTTCAATAAAAATTATTCAAATGGTTTTTATGCCCTCGCCTTCGTGATGCAAACGGCTTTGATTGGCGTTTTTACGGCAACGGACGGCTTGTTGTTCTATGTTTTTTGGGAATTGGCACTCCTTCCTATCTATTTTATCTGTCTATACTGGGGGGGTGAAAATCGCAACAAAATTACGCTCAAATTTTTCATCTACACGATGGTCGGCAGTTTGTTGATGCTCATCGGACTGATTTATTTGTATCAAAACACGCATTCGCATACTTTTGCAATTGACGATTTGTACGAAGCAGGCGTTAACCTTTCGCTGAACCAACAAACGTGGGTTTTTGCAGCATTTTTTGCAGCATTTGCCATCAAAATGCCTATTTTTCCGTTGCATACTTGGCAACCTGATACCTACACGGTCGCGCCTACGCAAGGCACGATGTTGTTGTCGGGCATCATGTTGAAAATGGGAACTTACGGCGCAATTCGTTGGTTGATTCCGATGGTTCCGATGGCTTGGCAGCAATGGTCTTGGCTCGTGATGACGTTGGCAATCGTCGGCATCATCTACGGTTCCATGATTGCGATTGTTCAAAAAGATTTCAAACGGTTGTTGGCGTATTCTTCGTTTGCACACGTGGGATTGATTGCGGCGGGCATCTTTGCATGGAATGCAGAAGGGTTGCAAGGCGCGTTGATGCAAATGGTGGCGCACGGCATCAATGTAATTGGTTTGTTTTATATCGCTGATATCATCGCTTCGCGTACCAATACGAGAGAAATTTTGTCATTGGGCGGCATCAGAAGCGTGGCTCCGCAATTGGCTTTTTACTTCTTAATCATCATGATGGGCGCGGTTGCATTGCCGTTTACGAATGGTTTTCCAGGTGAATTTTTGTTAATCAATGGCGTTTATCAATTCAACTTTTGGTTTGCAGTCGCGGCGGGTTTGACGATTATATTAGGCGCAGTTTACATGCTTCGGGCTTATCAAAATATGATGTTGGGCGAAACCAATGCTTTGACCGAAAAATTTACGGATTTGGACGGCAACGAAAAATTAGTGTTGGCGATTATTGCCGTGTTGGTGGTTGTGTTGGGTGTTTATCCCAAAATGTTGCTTCAAATTTCCGAGCAAGATGTCAATGCGTTGATTGGATTGGTTAGAAAATAATTTTTTTTCAAAAAAGACATACCCCCCAGTATAAATTGTATAAATTCATTTTTTACGGGGGAACATTTCAGATTTTTTTTTACAAATTTTCTTATGAAAGAATTGTTAGCATTGGTCGGAACGGGTGTATTTACCATGATTGCCGACATGTTGAACCTACGGAAATATAGTTTTTTCATCGTGGTCATTGGTTTGGCAACGGCGATTTCGTTTAGCATCGTAGATTGGAACAAGGCAGACGGCGTGTATGGAATGCTGGCGATGAATAATTTCGCGCTCGGATTCAATATCTTGATGTGTGCCACCGCTTTGTTGTGGTTTGTGATGAGCGACCATTATTTTGACGAAAACAACGGAGCCACTTCCGACCAATACGCGCTCATCGTGTTTTCGTTGGTCGGTGCTTTATGTATGGTTTCTTATACCAATATGTCAATGTTATTTTTGGGAATTGAAATCCTTTCGATTCCGATGTACATCATGGCGGGTTCTCAAAAACGGGATTTATCGAGCAACGAAGCCTCTTTCAAATACTTTTTGATGGGTGCTTTTGCGTCGGGTTTCTTGTTGTTTGGCATTGCTTTGATTTATGGCGTGACGGGTTCTTTCGATTTGGCGAGCATTGCGTCGCGCATTACGCAAACGTTGGGCGACAACCGTCCGATGTTGTTGTTAGGCGTTTTGATGCTTTTGATTGGCTTGGGTTTCAAGGTTTCGGCAGCTCCGTTTCACTTTTGGGCACCCGATGTTTATCAAGGCGCGCCGATTGTAGTGACTGCGTTCATGGCAACTATCGTAAAAACGGCGGCGTTTGCGGCTATGTTTTTGCTTTTCAATGCTTGTTTTCGTCCTTTGATGGGCGATTGGTCAGATGTGGTAGCAACCATGATTGTCCTCACGCTTTTCATTGGAAATATTACGGCAGTTTTGCAAACCAACGTGAAAAGAATGTTGGCATATTCGAGCATTTCCCACGCGGGTTACATGATGATTGCCATGCTTTCCATCGAGTCGCCGAATGCGGATAGTTCGATTTTTACGTATTCTGCAATCTATTCCGTAGCGACTTTATTAGCATTTACTGTCATTTATATCGTCAACGAAAAGAGAAATTCTACCGACGTAGCCGCGTTCAATGGCTTGGGAAGAACCAATCCGTTGTTGGCTTTTGCCATGACTTTGGCGATGCTTTCGATGGCGGGCATTCCGCCATTAGCAGGTTTTATGGCTAAATATTTTATTTTTGTTGATGCCATTCAAAGCGGTCATATTGGTTTGATTGTTTTCGCCATTTCGATGTCTTTGGTGAGTTTATATTATTATTTAAAAGTTATTATCGCCATGTATTTTGCCGTGCCGAGTGCGAAAGAAGCCACGCCAAGTTCAGATTTGTTGCAAAATACCGTTTTATTCATCGGCGTAGCATTATTGATTTTGTTTGGTTTGATGCCGGGTTTGCTTTATACGGCGATTTAAATAACGTTATTTTGCTCGAAAAGGATACCCCCCAGTCAATGTTGTTTAGTTAAGGATTTGAATGAAATTATTTTGTCATAACATATGGGGTTAGATTTATGAAATCTTTAAGATTTCGTAAATCTCGCCGCCAAAAACGCCTGAAA
>JBJOPA010000291.1:0-10356 GCA_046051005.1 Bacteroidota bacterium | reverse complement strand
TGGGTGAGTCGGGTCCTCTGTCCACCAAATCGCCGAGAAAAATGACTTTCCGATTGTCGGGGGCTTCTACCGAAAATCCAAAATTTTGTTCATCAGTTTCCACCCGTTTGATGTTGTATTTGAGTTTTGTCAACAATTCTGTCAACTCTTCAAAACAACCGTGAATGTCGCCGATGATGTCAAAAGGTCCCGTTTGGTCTTTTTTATTGCTGTACAATTTTTCACGCACGATTTCGGTGACGGCGTTCACCTCGCTTTCGGAACGAAGCATATAGATTTGTCTAAATCCTTCGGTTTTCAAACCGCGCAAGGAGCGTTTGAGTTGCGTGGTTTGGTTGCGAATGACGTGATTGCCAAAATTGCGGTCTTCGCGTCGGGCGGTTCGTTCCATGCACACGTGTTCTGGCAAATCCAACACAATCGTGACGGGCAAGCAATGATAATCTCTGGCAAGTTGCACCAATTGTTTGCGCGCTTCTTTTTGAACATTGGTGGCATCAATAACGGTCAATAAACCATTTTTCAAGCGTTTTGAGACCAAAAAGTAGAGCAATTCAAAGGCATCTTTGGTGGCATCTTGGTCGGTTTCGCTGTCGGAAACCAACGCCCGACATTCATCGGACGCTACGATTTCGGTGCGCCGAAACATGCGTTTGGCGAAACTACTTTTTCCGGAACCTGACGCGCCCACCAACACCACCAACGCGAACTCTGGTAATTTAATTTGCATAAGTAAAAAGAGCCATTTGTGAAGGTGCGCCAATGCCCTCGACTTCGTCGCCGAGTGGTTCAATGACAACTTCGTAGTGAAATGTTTTAGCCACGCGCTGCGCCCAATCCGAAAATTCTTGGCGCGTCCATTCAAATCGGTGGTCGTCGTGGCGCATGTTTTCTGAATCGAGGTTTTCCCAAGTCACGTTAAATTCTTGATTGGGCGTGGTGACAACCACAAATTTGGGTTGTGCAAACTCAAAAACGGCGCGCTCAAAAGCGGGCAACCGATTGAGTTCGAGGTGTTCGATAACTTCCACGATTGCCGCCGCGTCGAAACCTTTGAGGCGGCTGTCTCGATACATCAACGAGCCTTGAATCAGCTCGATGCGGGCGCGTTGGTGGGGCGGCATTTCGTCCCAACGCAAGCGCGTTTTGGCGCGCACGAGTTCTTCATAAACTACGTCCATGCCCAATATTTTTTCAATTTGTTTCGATTTCAACAATTGTCGAATCAATTTTCCTTCGCCGCAACCTAAATCAATGACTTGGGTCGCGCCCGATGCCACGATGCGTTCTGCCGCGATGCGGATTCGTTTGTCGTGCAAATTTTCCTTTCGAGGGGCATTTTCGGCTTCGGATACTGGGGGGGGGGCATTTTCGACCTCGCCACCGAGTTGTGCTAATGCTTTTTTGTATAAAGAACCCACGTTGAACAAATATCGCTTGACAATTTGTTCTTTTTCGGGGTGTTCTTTCAACCAACCCGCCCCTCTGTCCAGCAATTTATTGATTTCATCTTCGCTGACGTAGTAATGTTTATCATTGTCGAGCGTCGGAATCAAGACGTATAAATGCGTCAACAGCGTTTTGAGCGGAATCGTGTGGGTCAATCGGAGCGTATAATATTTGCTATCGCCCCATTCGGCGAAATGAGGGTCTAATGCGTGGCGTTCCAACTGAACGGTGTAACCCAACGGTTCAAATAGCTTTTCGATGAGGATTTTGCCGCCTTTGGGAACGGGAATGACGGCAATGCAAACTTCTAACGGAAGCGGCACGTCCACCAATTCGGGTTTGTCTTTGCATCGTCCGTTCATGGCGGTCGAGAAGGCTTGCGCGATGGCGGCACTCATAAACGACGACGCAACATAGGGTCGGTCGTTGACGTAATGCCCCAAACTGAATCCGTCGCCGCTTAGGTTTCGGGCGTTTCTGACCATATCAATGGGGTCAATGTCTAGCAAAAGGCTGACGGTGGTGCGCGTTTCGCTTTTTTCGGGATAAAAAACGTGTGCTTTTCCCATCGAAAGTTCAAAAGTCTGAAATTTGTCGGGGTGTTTGTGCAACAGATAACCCAAATCGGTGGCAGGCTGATGCGTAGTGGTGATGTTGAGTAACATAAAATTTTCAGGTTTTTCTCTTCAAGCGTAAAATATTTTGAAAATGATGGCAAAGTTATAATATTTGATTTAAAAACCCTAATCTTTTTTAAAAAATCATAGAATGTGCTTGAAAACGTCCCCCCCCAGTATATTTGCCCCAAAATGCAGCCCCAAACATCATTTGTTTCGTTTTGGAAATTATTTTCAAATAAATAAAAATAAATCAACTTTTTGGTTTTTCTATCGTATATTATTACGTTTATAAATAATTGTATCATCATCAAAAATCTTTTCTATGAAAATCAGAAGTTTACTCTTCTTGGCAACTGTTTTCGGCGTATCTTTTCTCACCAACAGTTGCAAACCGATTACAGAACCTCCTTACGTAGAACCAGAACCGATTGCAAAGGCCAAATTTTTTAATTTTTCTGACCGCCCTTCCAAGTTACAATTTAAATTAGACGGTGTAAAAATGGGCGCGGATTCGATTGCCTACGGAGGTCAAACGCCTTTTGTTGATTTAAATGTTAATTTGTCTTCAGATTTTAGTGTTCAGCAGAATAATATGAATGTGCTTACTCGAACGCTGGGGAAGTCGTTTGGATTTTATCAAGATGAGTCATATTCTATTTTTGTTTACTATAATGGTAGAGACCGTCTTTTACAAGCTCCTTCAGGACGAAATATAACGACTCCTTCTCCCGATGGAAAACCACTTATCAGGTTGGTTAACATCAATTCAGCGGCAAATGACTATCACGTTGAGTTTGTTTCGCCTGGTAGTGGGGCAACTACGAACAACAATACATTTCAGAATGCGTCAGGTGCTGCTGTCACAAGTTACAAAACCGTTAATGCTGCAACTTATGATGCTAAATTGAAAGTTGTTGGGGGATTTAGTGTTCCTATTGTTTTATATTCACAAAGTGGGATAATCTTGCAGGCAAATAAAATTTATACATTGGTTGTCACGGGTTCAGAGTCTCCCAACACTTTTCGCATGACGTTGATACAAGAAAATTAAATTAAAAATATGCCCCCCCCAGTATAAATGTATATTTTACATCAAAAAGTTAACAGTGAAAAATTCTCGCTGTTAACTTTTTGACTTTCTACGCATCAACTTTAACTTTTTCCTATTTTCATCAAGTTTTTCCATCATTTTTTTCTTATAAACAGATAAGTTTTTAAAAAATTAGAAATTATTGTACCTTTGCGCCCGCATTTGGTGTTTTTGTTTGTTGTATTGAAAAAAATAAGCAAAAACAAGCAAATCATGCTCAACAAAAAATCAATCATCGTAGCGTAAAAAGGGAAAAACGAGAAGAATGGGAGCGACCAAGAAAACATTTGCCGCCATCACGGGCATCGGTGGATTTCTGCCACCCGATGTGATGACCAATGACGACCTCGCCAAAATTGTAGATACCAACGACGAGTGGATTACCACCAGAACGGGTATCAAAGAGCGACGCATATTGCGTACGCCCGGTTGGGCAACTTCCGACATGGGAACCGCAATGGTGAAACAATTACTCGAAAAAACCAATACCGACCCGTCTGAAATAGACCTCATCATTTGTGCTACGATTACGCCAGACATGCGTTTTCCAGACACCGCCAACTTGATTGCCGACAACATCGGCGCAAAAAATGCTTGGGGATTCGACCTCACGGCGGCTTGTTCGGGGTTTTTGTTTGCCCTCAATACGGGCGCAAAATTTATCGAATCGGGAACACATAAAAAAGTAGTTGTCATCGGTGTTGATTTTATGTCCACTATTTTGGATTATACCGACCGCACCACTTGCATCATTTTTGGCGACGGCGGCGCGTGCGTCATGCTCGAACCCAATGAAGAAGGACTCGGCGTGCAAGATGCCGTTTTGAAAGGTGACGGCGGTGGACGCGCTTATTTGAACATGCGCGGCGGCGGTTCTGCCATGCCATTTAGTCAAGAAGTGTTGGACAATCGCCTTCAATTTATCTATCAAGAAGGAAAAACCGTGTTTAGATATGCCGTCACAGGCATGACCACAACCATGAAAACTCTGCTCGAACGCAATCAGTTGTCGAAAGAAGATTTGGATTGGGTGGTTCCGCATCAAGCCAACAAGCGCATCATTAGTTCCGTAGCGGATTATGCAGGCGTGCCGATGGAAAAAGTGATGGTCAATATTGAAAAATATGGAAATACGACCGCAGGCACCATTCCACTTTGTCTTTGGGATTACGAATCGAAACTCCGCAAAGGCGATAACATCGTTTTGACTGCCTTTGGTGGCGGTTTCACGTGGGGTTCGGTCTATCTCAAATGGGCATACGACGGCGATAAAGTGGGTAAATAAAGAAGAATTTTTGTTTTTTTATCGCCATTTTGCATTGCATTGGGTGATAATGTCAAAAAAAAACGTTTAAAAACGTTTGGATACTGGGGGGTAGTCTTTTTTGGAATAAAATCATGTTTTTATCCAAAAAAAGATATTTAATTTCTCGAAAATAATTTTAATAAAATAATATTTTTACAAAATGGCTTCTACATCAGAAATCAAAAAAGGGATTTGTATTGACCACAATCACGATATTTATCGTATCGTGGACTTTTTGCACGTAAAACCGGGCAAAGGCGCGGCATTTGTGCGCACGACTTTGAAAAGTGTGACCACAGGTCGCCAGTTGGAACAAACTTTTCCAAGTGGTCATAAAATTGACATCGTCCGCGTTGAACGCCGTGCGTTTCAATATTTGTACACCGACGAATCGGGCATCAACTTCATGAATACCGAAACGTATGACCAAATCGCGATGCAACCCGATACGATTGACAACGCCCAATTTTTGAAAGAAGGCATGCAAGTAATGATGCTTTTTCATTCGGTAAAAGACACCTTGTTGATGGCAGAATTGCCCACCAGCGAATGGTATGAAGTGACATATAGCGAGCCAGGTGTGCGCGGTGACACCGCCACCAACACCCTCAAACCTGCCAAAATCGAGACAGGCGCGGAAGTGCGCGTGCCACTTTTCATCAACGCAGGCGACGTAGTGCGCATCAACACCGAAACGGGTGAATATATGGAACGTAAAAAATAATTTTTTACGCCCTTAAAACCATAAGAAAAAAGTAGTTCACTTTTTTCTTATGGTTTTTTTCGTTTTTTTATTTTTCTGATTTTTTTATAATTTTTTTTCAAAAAAGTAGTACTTGAAATCAATAAATTACTACATTTGCCTTGCAAAAATTAAAAAATCAGCGTATTTTCGCTGACAAAGCAAAACTAATTGAAAAAAATTAACGCCTAAGTACATCAAATAATTTTTACGGTCAACCTCTAAAATATAATGACAAATGACCTTTGAAGAATTGAAAGAACTCATTGCATTGGTGAACAAGTCAAATCTGACAGAGTTTAAATACCAAGAAGGCGAAACCAAAATTCGGATTCGCACGGGCAAATACGCGCCCAAAGGAGGCAAGCAGCAAATTGTTCAGCAAGCTGCCGCGCCCATGATGCCGATGATGTCGGCTGCGCCTGCTGCGGCACCTGTTTCTGCCCCCCCCCCAGTATCCGCACCCGCCGAAGCCGCTAAACCAGCTGCCGAAGCTGCGGGCAACTATTTGGAAGTTAAATCTCCAATTGTTGGCACATTTTATCGGTCTTCTGGACCCGACAAACCCGCTTTTGTGAAAGTTGGCGACAGCATTGACAAGGGTTCGGTGGTTTGTATCATCGAAGCGATGAAATTATTCAACCAAATTGAATCGGACGTGAAGGGCAAAATCGTGAAAGTCATGGTAGAAGAGGCATCTCCTGTCGAATTTGACCAAGTCTTGTTTCTCGTTGACCCCAAAGGTTAATCTTTTTTTTACGGGAATGAAACGGCATTTGGAAGTTCTCGGCTTTCAAATCCGATGAAAAATAGCTAAAAAATGTTCAAAAAAGTACTCATTGCCAATCGGGGCGAGATTGCGTTGCGCATTATTCGGACGTGTAAGGAAATGGGCATCAAGACGGTGGCGGTCTATTCGACGGCTGACCGCGATAGTCTCCATGTTCGATTTGCAGACGAAGCCGTTTGCATCGGACCGCCTGCGTCACGCGACTCATATTTGAATATACCGCGCATTATGGCTGCGGTGGAAATTACCAACGCCGATGCGATACATCCGGGCTACGGTTTTTTGTCCGAAAATGCCGAATTTTGTGAAATTTGTACCGATTATGGTGTAAAATTCATCGGTCCAACGCCACAACAAATCCGAATGATGGGCGATAAAATCACGGCAAAAGAAACCATGATTCGCGCTGGTGTTCCTGTTGTGCCGGGTTCGGGCGGCTTGCTCGAAAGCGTTGACCACGCCAAAGAAATTGCCAAAGGAATCGGCTATCCCGTCATCATGAAAGCGACGGCAGGCGGCGGCGGCAAAGGCATGCGCATCGTTTGGGAAGAAGTGGAATTAGAAGCCGCATGGAATAACGCCCGCATGGAAGCGAAAGCGTCTTTCGGAAACGACGGCATGTACATGGAAAAATACATCGAAGAACCGCGCCACATCGAGTTTCAAGTAGCGGGCGACCAATTTGGCACAGCCTGTCACTTGTCTGAGCGTGATTGTTCGATTCAACGCCGTCACCAAAAATTGGTAGAGGAAGCACCTTCGCCGTTTTTAGACCAAGCATTGCGCGAAAAGATGGGCGAAGCTGCCGTAAACGCGGCAAAATTTATCAATTATGAAGGCGTGGGAACCGTTGAGTTTTTGGTGGACAAGTATCGAAATTTCTATTTTATGGAAATGAATACGCGCATTCAAGTCGAACACCCCGTGACGGAAGAAGTCATTGATTTTGACCTCATCAAAGAGCAAATCAAGATTGCGCAAGGGATTCCGATTTCTGGAAAAAATTATTATCCAAAAATGTGGGCGATGGAATGTCGCATCAATGCCGAAGACCCATTCAATGATTTTCGACCAAGTCCGGGTAAAATTACGTCGTTTCACTCTCCGAAAGGACACGGCATTCGCGTGGATACGCACGTATATGCGGGCTATGTCGTGCCGCCGTACTACGATTCGATGATTGCAAAACTCATCACACGCGCCCAGACTCGTGAGGAATGTATTACGAAAATGGAGCGTGCATTGGACGAATTTATCGTAGAAGGTTTGAAAACCACCGTTCCATTCCATCAAAAACTCATGAAAAATGAGGATTTCCGAAAAGGAAATTTCCACACCGGATTTCTGAATACATGGAATTATAAAGACGATTAATTTTTTGTAAAAATATGACCCCCCCAGTATAAAAGCCCTTTTTGCGATGCGAAAAGGGCTTTTTGTTTGTTGAGAAATAAAAAATCTTGAATTGATTTGTGAAAAAGATTTATATTTGCAACGTAATCTATGTTGTTTTACATTTATATGTGCTGCTATGCATGAATATAGTAGTGCAACCGTTAACCAGACTTTCTACTATTATAGAACAAACAAAAAAATTATTCTAATGAATAAAAAGCATTTATCGGAAGCCGATATAAGAGAAAAATTTATTACACCTGCCATCATTAAGGCGGGTTGGGACGAACACACACAACTCGCAAGGGAAGTGTATTTTACCGCAGGGCGCATTACGGTAAAAGGTAAAATCACGGAAAGAGGAAAAGGAAAGTTTGCAGATTATATTTTGTATTACAAGCCAAATATGCCGATTGCCGTCATAGAAGCAAAAGACAACAAACACACCATCAGCGCGGGTATGCAACAGGCATTGGGATATGCCGATACGTTGGATATTCCGCTTGTGTTCAGCAGTAATGGAGATGGATTTTGTTTTCACGATAAAACTGTTACGGACGGCGACATTGAAACCGAGCTTTCAAATGACCAGTTCCCCACGCCCGAACAACTTTGGGAAAAGTATAAAAAATATAAAGGAATTGAGACTGAACAAGTCGAAAAGGTGGTAGCAACAGACTATTTCGCCGACGGATCTGGAAGGTCGCCACGATATTATCAACAAGTTGCTATCAACCGAACCGTAGAGGCAGTTGCCCAACAACAGAACCGAATCCTTTTGGTCATGGCAACAGGAACGGGCAAAACTTACACCGCGTTTCAAATTATTTACAGACTTTGGAAGAGCGGTGCCAAAAAACGAATCCTGTTTCTGGCAGATAGAACGGCACTCATTGACCAAACGGCAAGAGGCGATTTTAAACATTTTAAAGAGGCGATGACCATCGTCAAGCATAAAAAAGTGGATACGGCTTATCACATCTACTTAGCCCTGTATCAAGGTTTGTCGGATAATAACTCAGAAAAAGATGCCTATAAACAGTTTAGTCCAAACTTTTTTGACTTAATTGTCGTGGACGAGTGCCACAGAGGAAGTGCGAAAGAAGATAGCAAATGGCGAGAAATATTGGACTATTTCAAGTCTGCTACGCATATAGGTATGACTGCAACGCCAAAAGAAACATCGGTCACTTCCAATATTGATTATTTTGGAGAACCCATTTACACCTATTCGCTCAAACAAGGAATTGACGACGGCTTCCTCGCGCCTTACAAAGTCGTGAAAGTGACGCTTGACGTTGATGCCGAAGGTTGGAGACCTAGCAAAGAACAATTAGATAAAAAAGGAAATCCAGTAGAGGATAGAATCTACAACAGAACGGATTTTGATAAAAATATCATCATTGAAGAACGAAGAAAAATCGTAGCGAAAAAAATAACCGAATTTCTAAAAGGAAATGACCGTTTTGCAAAAACAATTGTTTTTTGCGTGGATATCGAACACGCAAACGGTATGCGAACTGCATTGGCAAATGCAAATGCCGATTTGATGGCGCAAAATAGCAAATACGTCATGCAAATTACGGGCGACAACGAGGAAGGAAAACGGGAATTGGATAGCTTCATAAACCCCTCTGAACGCTATCCCGTCATTGCAACCACTTCTAAACTGATGACCACAGGCGTTGATGCCCAAACCTGTAAACTCATCGTTTTGGATAGCAATATTGGTTCTATGACCGAATTTAAGCAAATTATCGGTAGAGGAACCCGAATCAATGAAGAATATGGTAAAACCTATTTTACCATCATGGATTTTAGAAATGTAACCCAACTTTTTGCAGACCCCAATTTTGATGGAGAACCCGTCATGATTAAAAACGTTGCGCAAGACGATGACCTAACGAACATAGACGATGTGCCTAACGAAACCACCGAAGACGGCGATGAAAACAACCCTCAGACCCCACAAACCCCAATTATACTGGGGGGGGGCGAAATTGTGACCAACACCGACGCAACAGAAAAAATAAGAGTTGATGGCGTGCGCGTAACCATCATCAACGAAAGGGTGCAATATATGGATGCAGACGGGCGCATTATTACCGAAAGTTTGAAAGACTATACCAAAAAAAATGTCGTTCAAAAATATGCAACCCTTGAAAATTTCTTGAAATCGTGGAACAACGCGGAAAAGAAAACAGAAATCGTAGAAATATTGGAACAACAAGGCGTGTTCTTTGATGCCCTAAAAGAAGAAGTCGGAAAAGATTTTGACCCATTCGATTTGATTTGTCATGTCGCCTTTGAAGCAAAACCCCTAACCCGAAAAGAACGCGCCAACAACGTCAAAAAAAGAAATTATTTTACAAAATATGGAAAAGAGGCACAAGCCGTCATCAACAGTTTGCTTGATAAATATGCCGATGACGATTTGCTCACCATCGAAAATCTAGAAGTTTTGAGACTCGCCCCACTAAACAAATTGGGTACGCCCATCGAAATACTCAAAGTTTTCGGCGGAAAAGAAAATTATATGAAAGCATTGAGAGAATTGGAAACAGAACTCTACAAAGCTGCGTAAAAGAGAAAACGTAAAAAAAAAACAACGTAAAAAAAAATGGCAAATGTAGGTGCTGTCATCAGCAATATTAGAAACATCATGCGGCAAGACAGAGGAATCTCGGGCGATGCACAACGATTAGAACAATTGGGATGGATGTTGTTCCTCAAAATAATGGACGACAAAGACCAAGAACTCGAAGCCATCAAAGAAAACTACGTGTCTGTCATTCCAACCAAATTTCAATGGCGAAATTGGGCAACAGACCCAGAAGGAATCACAGGAGACGAGTTGCTCAAATTCATTGACAGCAACGAACCCAACAACAAAGGGCTGTTCCTCGCATTGAGACAACTCAACAGCCTCACCAATCCAAAACGCGCACTACTCGTAAAAGAAGT
>JBJOPA010000290.1:0-11929 GCA_046051005.1 Bacteroidota bacterium | reverse complement strand
GCGACTACGCATTGGTCGGTTCGTTTTTTACCTACGCAATTTGGGTCGGTATGGGCGTATTGGCAATCTTTGATATGTTGAGAAAACGTCTTTCTGAAAACATGGCGGCTCCGATTGCAACGGCACTCGTGGCAATCGCTCCGATGTTGATGTTGACCCAAAATTTTGATGACCACAGCCGCCGTCAACATACGGCAGCTCGCGATTATGCCGTCAATTTCTTGGAATCGTGCGATAAAAACGCCATTATTTTTACGTATGGTGACAATGATACTTATCCTTTGTGGTATGCGCAAGAAGTTGAAAACATTCGTACCGATGTGCGCGTGGTCAATTTGAGTTTGCTCGGAACCGATTGGTATATCAATCAGTTGCGTCGTAAAATGAACGAATCGCCTGCCATCAAACTCTCGATTCCTGAATCGGCAATCATGGGCGACAAACGCCAGCAAGTGCCCGTTCAGAAAGGCGGAGGCGAAAAATCGTTGTTGGACGTGATTCGATTTATTGGTGCGAGCAACCCGCAAACGACGCAAAGTGGCTACACGTTTGAAAGTTACGCGCCTACGGAAAAAGTCTTTTTGACCATTGACAAACAGAAAATGTTAGAAAATGGCTTGATTACGGCGCAAGATACGGGCGTAGTGGAAAAAATTCCTTTCACTTTGGGCAGCAGTTTGATGCGCGACGACATTGCGGTGTTGGACATTATCGCCAACAATTTCAACGAACGTCCGATTTATTTTGCCGTCACCGTTGCGCCAAATAAAATGCAAGGGTTGAATAGCTATTCACAACTCGAAGGTTTGGCATCGCGTTTGTTGCCGATTTCGACTGTTGACCCGACCAATCGCCTTCCGGGTGTAGTCGGCGTGGGTCGCGTTGAACGCAACAAAATTTTCGACCGCGTGATGAACAAATTCAAATGGGGTAATTTCGATACACATAAAACATATGTGGATAAAAACTATCGCCCAAGTGTTCAAAGCACGCGCTTCATGGCATTGCGTACCGCGATGAACATGATTGACAACAAGGAAGAAGCCAAAGCCGTGCAACTCAACGACAAAATGTTTGCCGCTTATCCAAATATGAACTTCCCTTACGACAACGAAACGCTCTATTTCCTCGAAATTTATGCGCGGGCAGGTGAAGTTGGAAAAGAAAGTTATAAAAAACATGCCCGAATTTTGGCGCAAAATATTGTTGAAAACTTGCGTTTTGACAAATCTGTTTCCAACAAAATTCGACAAATGAGAGGCATTGATATTGAAGAAGTATATGATATGAGATTGAAAGATGAATTGATGAGACTTTCTGCCGTCTTGAAAGATGATGCGTTTAGCAATGAATTGAACGAAATGTTCAAGGATTTCCCAACGCCGCAGCGAATCCCTAATCCAAATCAACAGCCTCAACAATAATTTGCTGGCTTCAAAAAAACCGCTTTCGTGTGACAACGAAAGCGGTTTTTTTTTCAAAAATAGCCCCCCCCCAGTATATTTTGCTCAAAAATATCTTTTTTCTTAAAATGTTATCATTTCGTTACAATTTGTACCGTATATTGCACTAAAATTAAGAAAATTGAATATGAAACATATCGTCATCATTGGCAACGGAATCAGTGGCATCACGGCGGCGCGAACGCTGCGTAAATTGTCTGACCATCGCATTACGGTCATCTCAGAAGAGACCGAATTTTTCTTTTCGCGCACCGCCCTCATGTATGTTTTCATGGGGCATCAACGTTTTGAAGACACCCAACCTTATGAAAATTGGTTTTGGGGAAAAAATAGAATTGAGTTGATGAAATGCAGCATCAAAACCATAGATTATGATAATAAAACTTTATTAACTGTTGATAATAAAGAAATTATATATGATGATTTGATTTTGGCGACGGGTTCAAAATCGAATAGATTTGGTTGGCGCGGACAAGATTTAGACGGCGTTCAGGGTTTGTATCATCGCCAAGATTTGGAAAACATGGCGCGGCTTGCGCATACGGGTGTGCGACGGGCGGTCATCATCGGCGGCGGTCTCATTGGCGTTGAAATGGCGGAAATGTGGCGTAGTCGCGGCGTGGAAGTCACATTTTTGGTGCGAGAAACGGCGTTTTGGAACAACGTTTTGCCCAACGACGAAGCCCGCATGATTGATGCGCATTTGGCAGAGCATCACATAGATTTACGCCTCGAAACGTCTTTGGATTACATCGAAGACAATGGAAAAGGCGGCGTTTCGGCAGTCGTCACCGACAAAGGTGAGCGCATCGAAGCACAATTTGTAGGCTTGACCGTCGGCGTTTCGCCTAATATTGATTTTTTGAAAAATACAAAATTAGAAACCAATCGTGGCATTTTGGTGGACGAATTTTTGGAAACAAATATCAAAAACGTCTATGCTATCGGCGATTGTGTGGAATTGAGAAAGCCCACCGAAGGCAGACGCGCTATCGAAGCCGTTTGGTACACGGGCAGAATGATGGGCGAGACTGTCGCGCACACCATCGCGGGCAAACCGATTTCTTATCGCCCCAGATTGTGGTTTAATTCTGCCAAATTTTTTGACATCGAATATCAAGTTTATGGAGATGTTCCTAATAATTTGCCCAATCACGATACGTTGGACACCATTTTTTGGAAAAGTGAAGACAATAAAAAAGCCATTCGATTGGTTTTTGAACGGGATTCGGGAGCCATTCGTGGCTTCAATTTGATGGGTATTCGCTATCGCCACGAAGTTTGTGAAAAGTGGATTTTAGAAAAAATGCCTGTTGAAATGGTAATAAAAAATTTAGACAAAGCCAATTTTGACCCCGAATTTTTCAAAAATTATGCACCCGATTTCAGAAAAACGTTGCAAAAGGCTTGATATACTGGGGGGGGATTCGTCAAAAAAAAGAAGGTTTCGCACATTGCGGTACCTTCTTTTTTTTGAAAAATAGCCACCCCCCAGTATCAATCGTCAGAATTGTCTTTTTTTCGATGATTTTTTGATTTTCGTTCGTCTTTTTCTAATTTTTTCAACGTTTTTACGGTCGTTTCGTCCAAACCTTCTACGACAATCACAATTTCACCACGCACTAAATTTTCATTTTGTTGATAGAAATTTAGCAACTCCATAAGCGGTTGCGTCATCACGGATTCAAATTTTTTCGACAATTCTCTGGCGACGCACGCCATGCGCATTTCGCCGCAATGTTCTATCAATTCCTCTAAACAACGCACCAACCGATGCGGCGATTCGTACAATAAAAACGTATTTTCTAAGGTTGCCAAATACCGCAATCGCGTTTGTCGCCCTTTTTTATGCGGCAAAAATCCCTCGAAATGAAACGCATCGGCAGGCAAACCCGATGCCACCAAAGCAGGAACAAATGCCGTTGCGCCGGGCAAACAACTCACCTCCAAGCCCTCGCGTACGCAAGCGCGAACCAACAAAAAACCTGGGTCAGAAATGGCGGGCGTTCCTGCATCGCTCACCAAAGCAACCGTCGTTCCCATGCGAATTTGTGACACCAAATTATTGATGATATTATGTTCGTTGTGGATATGATAAGCCCGCAACGGTCGGTCAATTTCATAATGGTCGAGCAATTTTTTGGTGGTGCGCGTGTCTTCCGCCAAAATAAAATCCGCCTCGCGCAAGATGCGCAAAGCCCGTAACGTGATGTCTTCCAAATTTCCAATGGGCGTTGGCACTACATATAGCATAAGTCGGCAAAAAATGTAAACGATTTAAAAAAAAACTTGCGCAAAGGTAGCAAAAAAACGCTGCCATGCGCCTCAAAGATGGCGTATCAAGGGCAGGAATCTATTTTTTTTAGAAAAAAAATGATAGCTTTGCGCTTCCGTTTTTCAGTAAACTTTTTTTCAATTTTTAAAGTCAATTTTTAAATTAAAAAAAAGTGGATAAAAAATAAAATCAAATTATAAATAAAAATCATTCCGACTAAAAAATAATTTTTAAGAAATGACCTCACACAATATTGACCTCGAAGCCGCCCAAAATGAAGATGCCATGATGCTGTTGGCAGGGCAAGTGCGCCGACAACTCGACAAAATAGCACAAGGCGGCGGCGAAAAACGCATCGAAAAAGAACATGCACAAGGCAAAATGACCGCCCGAGAACGCCTCAACTATTTGCTCGACCCCGAAAAACCAAGACTCGAAATCGGTGCTTTCGCAGGTTTTGAAATGTACGAAGTCGAAGGCGGTTGCCCCGCAGGTGGCGTGGTGGTCGTGATGGGCTACGTGGCGGGTCGCCAATGTATCGTGGTTGCCAACGACGCAACGGTGAAAGCTGGCGCGTGGTTTCCGATTGCGGGCAAAAAAAACCTTCGCGCACAAGAAATTGCAATGGAAAATCGGTTGCCGATTATCTATTTGGTAGATTCGGCGGGCGTTTATCTGCCCATGCAAGACGAAATTTTTCCAGATAAAGAACATTTTGGGCGCATTTTTCGCAACAATGCCAAAATGTCGAGCATGGGGATTCCGCAAATCGCTGCCATCATGGGCAGTTGCGTTGCGGGCGGCGCATATTTGCCGATTATGAGCGACGAAGCGTTGATTGTTGAAAAAACGGGTTCCATTTTCCTCGCGGGTCCCGCGCTCGTGAAGGCTGCCATCAATGAAAATGTGGACAAAGAAACACTCGGCGGAGCCTTCACCCAAAGCCAAATTTCAGGCGTGACGGACTATCAAATGCCCGACGAAAAAACGTGTTTAAACACCATTCGAGACCTCGTGAGCAAGTTCGGAAAACGCGAAACGACAGGTTTTGACCGCATAAAACCAATAGAACCGCAACATTCGGCAAAAGAAATTTATCAAATTTTTCCCGCAAATGCGACCAAACCCTACGATACGGTCGAAATTTTGAAACGTTTGGTGGACAATTCGGAGTTGACGCAATACAAAGAAAATTATGGAAAAACCATCATTTGCGCCTATGCGCGCATTGATGGTTGGGCAGTCGGCATCGTTGCCAATCATCGAAAAGTGGTGAAATCTGCCAAAGGCGAAATGCAATTTGGCGGCGTGATTTATTCCGATTCTGCCGACAAAGCAACGCGATTTATTATGAATTGCAATCAAAAAAAGATTCCATTGGTGTTTTTGCACGACGTGACGGGCTTCATGGTCGGCAGTCGTTCAGAACATGGCGGCATCATCAAAGACGGTGCAAAAATGGTGAATGCAGTTGCCAATTCGACCGTTCCAAAATTTACGGTCGTGATGGGAAATAGCTACGGAGCAGGAAATTATGCCATGTGTGGAAAGGCATACGACCCGCGTTTGATTGTCGCTTGGCCCACCGCCAAGATTGCGGTCATGGGCGGTTCGCAGGCGGCAAAAGTATTGTTGCAAATCCAAATGGCGGGTAAAAAAGACAGAAATGAAGCCGAAGAACAAGCAGCATACGAACAAATCAAGGCAAAATACGATAAACAGACCACCCCCCAGTATGCCGCCGCTAGATTGTGGGTTGATGCCATTATTGACCCTACCGACACGCGCCGTTGGATTTCGATGGGCATCGAAGCCGCCAATTACGCGCCCGTCGAGCCGTTTAATGTGGGAATTATTCAAACTTAATCCAGTAAAAAAAAACTTTCCCCCCTCCCTTCGGGGGGGCTGGGGGGGGACTTTACTGGGGGGGGATAAAATTTATATTTTTTTAATTTATCTTTAATTTATTTTTTATCTTTCATCACAACGGTCAATTGTTCGATGAGTTTTGACTGACCTAAAACGGTTTGTTTGAGCGATTGAACGTCGTCTAAAAACAATTGCTCGATACGTGACGGTGACGGCAAAAATGGACTCACTTTGACCCGAACGTACCAAATTTCACGGATTTCTGTCAACGGAATGACGGTATTTTCGTAGAGCGGATTGTCTGAAATTGCCTCAATTTCGGTCAACAACGCATCGGAACGATGGACGTTGATGCGCCGAATCAGCAAATCGCTTTGGGTTACCAACACATACACATAATTATTTTTCAAACCTGTTGCCCAATGTTCGGCTGCCAATTGGCTGCACACGACTTTGTCGCCTTCAAAAAGGGTGGGTTCCATCACATTGCCGCTCACGTCGAAAGCGCGGTGCAAACTTGTTCGATATTTGTAATCTGGCAACGTCATCGTGGGCAACGATTGTAAAAAACTTTCGGTTTCCGAACTGCTCACGTAGGCGGGTTGCGCGGCGGCGGGAACGTGTAAAATCAACTCATAGTCAGGATTTCCGACGGCATACTGGGGGGTATCGGCGGGTGCGTCAAAAAACATTTCGCCGTCACCCATGAACAAATACATGGGATTTATGCGGTATGTGTCAATGGCTTTTCGCAACAATTCTATTGTTACGTCGCGTCGTCCTTTCAAAATTTCGCTCAAACTTTGGGGCAAATAATCCAATTCCGTAGCAAATTGACGGCTTGACCGAATCACTTTTCGCGCTCGAAGTTGATGATGACATTTTACAAAACGTTGGGTAACAATATGATTACTCATGAAAAAAAATGATGATAAAACAATAAAATAAGCAATTTCACTACATTATTGTTAAAATTTAAGACTATTGGTGATAAAAAATAAGCGTAAAAGTACAATAATTTTTGAAAATGTCCTCAAATTGTGAATACTTTTTTGAAATTGTACGGAACCGAAAATTTTTTACTAATTTTGTCCTGCCAAATCCTTTACAAACCGAAACGCCCGCCCGACGCACAAGGCGACAGACGAGCGACAATCGGTTTTTGGAATGAATCTTCGGCAGGCGCGATGCCCACCTTCGGTTCTGTGACAAAGTTAGTCAATTATTTCAGACGGCGAAAAAGTTTAACAAATCATTGACAATCAATAAGTTATAAAATATGTAAATAATTTTAACGTGTTTGGCGATTTGTGTATTTTGCTTGTTAAATCCTTTTAAAAAAATAAAAAAAATTAGAGAAAATGGACGGAATGGTGATATTGTTGGTCGCGCTAATGGCATTGGTGCTTGGGTTTTTAGCGGCAAAATATTGGTTTGGAAAGAGCCAAACGCGCTCAGAAGTGCAGGCGCAAGTGTTGCTCGAAAAAATAAAAACGGTGGCAAAATTTGTTGCCGTCGAAGGTTATTTTTCAGAAATGTATGATTATAAGGATTATAAATATTACGATTTTGGATTTTTGAGGAAAAAAGCCCTCGTGCGCGTGCGCGCCAAAGTTTCAGTTGGTTTTGATATGCAAAAAATGACGATTCATGCGCGGGCAGAACGAAAAACGTTGTTTTTGGGCGAGTTGCCAAAGCCTGAAATTATCAGCATGGAAGATGAAATTGACTATTACGACATTTCGGAAGGCACTTTCAACAGCTTCAAAACGGAAGATTACAACAAAATTTTGGCAGAAAGCAAGCGATTTATCCGCGAAAAAGCGATGGAAAGCGAGTTGTCTGACCTCGCCGAATTGCAAGGAAAACGCATGTTGCATTTCATCAAATCATTGGCGGAAGGCATGGGCTGGCGCGTCGAAATGCCCAAATCATTGCTGATTTCAGAAGATGAAAAAGCGGTTGCAAAATCATAAAAGCGGATAAAAATGTCGGATTTGACTCAAAAAGCGCAAGCAGTTGTAGCAAAAATGTTAGAAACAGACCAATTTAGCCGTTGGTTGGGTTTGGAATTGGTGCGCGTTGAGGTGGGAGATTGTCATCTTCGGTTCGTGGTTCGCGCCGAAATGCTCAATGGTTTTTCGACGGTTCATGGCGGTATTTTGTTTTCGGCGGCGGATTCGGCGTTTGCGTTTGCGTGCAATTCGCACGGTCGTTTGAGCGTCGCGTTGGATACTTCGATGAGTTTTGCGAAGCCCGCTCGCGAAGGCGCGTGGCTCGATGTGGTGGCAACGGAAATTGCATTGGGCAATCGAATCAGCGTCTATGAAGTCAAAATTTTCAACGAATCAAAAGAAATTATTGCATTTTTTAAAGGAACCGCCTTTCGGACAGAAAAAAATATTTTGGAATAAAAAATATGTCCCCCCCCAGTATATTTGGCTGTTTTTGGTATAATATTGAGAATTTTATTTGTTCTGTTCTATAAAATATTTCAAGTTTTTACTAATATTATTCGTATCAATACAAGCATTAAAACTTCTTTTCCATGCTGTTATCTTGTTATTGTCAAGCCTAAATATAGCCTGTTCGCCGATATGCAACAAAATTGGGTCTAATGAACCTTCTTTAAAAGTAATTCCATTACTTTGACAATTGCTCCAATTTTCAGAAAATGGAGTATAAATTAACATGTTTTCACCTTTTATTTTTTTTACAAAATTGAACCAAAAAGATATTGTATCCCCATTTTTTGACATGGATTCAAATTCCAAATCAAGAAGCATAACATTTGATGTTTCCTCACCATTTTTGGCAAAACAGTTGCAATTATCCGTTGAGTTAAATTGGTACATGGCTAACGCGGCAATATCATATTGTTTTTCTAATTTTGATTCAAGTATTAATTTAGGATATTGATAGGTATCAACGTGTTTTCCTTTTCCGCAAGCCACGAAACCCAATGTCAACAAAATTAATTTAACTTTAAACTTATTGAAGATATTTCCCACGTTTTTTAGTATTTTTTAAAGGAACTGCCTTTCGGACAGAAAAAAATATTTTGGAATAAAAAATATGCCCCCCCCCAGTATCCAAACCTAAAATAGGTTTTTTCATACTAAACAACGCCATATAAAAAAAGATAAAACAGATTACACAATAACAATTGATGCCTTGATATGTGAACTCAAATGCCATTTTGATGTTCTTTTTCCTTATCTTCGTGAATTTGAGTTGCCGCCACGTTTCCAAAAATGTATCTTTGTGATATATTTTATTTTTTTATTTTTTAATAACCTATATTTCCACCAATGAAAAAACGTATATTATTTTCAAGTGCTGTTATATCGGCAACTTGTATTGCATTGACCACTAATTGTGGCAATCCCAATCCAGCCCCCGTGCCTTCCACGCTCGTCATTCCAATGCCCCAAACGCCGATGCCCGACGCACTGGCAATTCAGCAATTCGATGCAACGCATCTGATGGGACAGACGATTCGACATCCACTTTCTACTGGCGGAGTCGGTGGTGTTTGTGTCGTTGCGGTTTATGGTGCGTCGGGTACGTACAATGTGGGCTTAACGCCTCCACCACCCGTCAATGCCGTAGGTGTACCGCCGCCACCCATCAATGACATTGTTTATACGTTGAATCCTGCTAATACGCGACCTTTTCCTTTTCGTTATAACAACGGTGTGACGCTTGCTTCGCCCCCGATTCAAAGTAGTAATTTGACGGGGCGGCACATGGAAATTAGCTATGGCGCACATCAAATTGTCTCGTGGAACAACGAACCACCCACTGGACCCTTTGCTACACAGCCTTTGCCGACTGCCAAAACTGACGTGATGTTTACGGTGAGAGACAACTTTGCCAATGGTAAAAATGTTTTTTATGTGGATTATGTGAGTGTAAATGCCAATGCTGGCAATAGGTTGGTGGTGGCAATGAAACCAAAAACAATATTTTGCGATACAATGGCAACTTCGCCTTTTTTTCAAGGAGAAGTTCATATTGCGCATCAAAAATTTGGTACGCCAGTTTCGCCTTATCTTCCTGTACCCAGTAGTTTGGTGACGATAGATCCTTATTCGGGTGTGTTAAGTGCTTCTATTCCGTTGCCGCAAGCTACAATGGGTCCATTTAACAATGCAACAGGTCGCCCTGCACCAGGTATTTATTATATTCGACTGCGTTTGAATAGTGGCAGTTTGAATATGGTTGCTGAAATTTCTCCCGCTTTTGTGGTTTGGGGATTATAAAAAAATAGTTTTTGTTAAAAAAAAAATAAAAAAAAATGCCCCCCCCAGTATATTTGCCTCAAAAAGGCGTTGGATACTGGGGGGGCATTTTTTTTAGCGCAACAACGTTACAAAGCCTTTTTTAGTGGCGGTTTTGCCGTCGCGTTGGGTCAATTTTAAAAAATACGTATATGAACCTTGCGGCATCGGCGTTCCATTTTTGTCACCGCGCCATGCTTCGTCAAAATTGGTGGTTTCAAAAACCCGTTCTCCCCACCGATTGTAGATATAAAATTCGTAATCCGTAATATTTTCAGGATACAAAACGACGGGTTTAAATTCATAATTTTTCCCATTTGGCGCAAAGGCATTGGGCATAAAAACGGTAACTTGTTGCTCTAAACAAATGGTATTGGAGCGCGAAACGAGTTCTTCGGTCAAGCCCAACGGCGTTCTAACGCGATATTTGGCTTCGACATAATAACAAATCCTATTTTCCGAAGGCAAGGCTTCATCGTTTATGGTTCGCAATTTATTGGTGTCGAGCGGCGACCCAACGGTCGTGACCGCGCCATTTGCAATCCGATAAACTTGATAATTCAAGACTGCACCCGCAGGAAAAACGTAGGGAGTCCATTCAATTTTGTTTTGCCGATTGATGCCCGATTCGCCCGAAAGATAAATCGTAGCGGCATAATTGGTTGCCGTAAATCCAGATTTACAAGCGTCAAGCGTCTTGATTTTGTAGAAAAGCGGTTGTTTTGCCGCCAAATTGGTCGTCGTATCGGTGATGATATTGTCTTGTTCGAGCGGCACGATTGTTTTTTTGCCGATAACAGTTGCAAAATTTGTGGCATCTGTTCCGCGCAAGACGAAATTAGAATCCACCCGAGCATTGTTGTTCCAAAACCAAACGATTTCGACTTGATTTCGATTGTTAACCGTCACATTTTTTACAAAAAGTTGTTTGACGGGTTCGACGATATTGGCGGTATCCAAAGTTTCATTCGACCTCGCGATGGTGTTAGAAACGGCTTGCACGGCGCGAATATGAAACACATAACGCGACCGATTGGTGAGACCTGTAAACACAAAATTCGTATCGCGTGCGCCAACATTGATGAGCAAATACGGATTTCGACCATTTTCGGACAACCAAATTTCGTGTTTCAGAATCGGATTTTGCCAATTTTTATACAAATTCCAGCTCAACGTCAGCGTTTGTTCGCAGGCACTTTGTTTGGTTTTCAAGAGAACGGTGAAGTGCGTGGAGTCAAAAAGACTCGTATTTCCGCAATCGTCGAGCGCAAGCACTTGGTAGCCTTCGCTTTTGCGCGTGGGCTGCCCGCGTGTGTCGAGGTAGCGCACGGAGTCGCGATTTCGGACTGTATCAATGGGAACCAAGCCCAAATTGGTTTCTCGATAGATGATGTAACCCGTCACTTGTGCCGACGGACTGCGTCGCCAACGGATTTCGGTGCCAATGTTTCCTGCGGCAACGCTGACGGCGAGGGGTTGTTGAAGCGCGGGCGGGCGATTGTCAATCGTGTCGGACGAAAAGCGGGTTTGACCCGCACAAGCGAAGTTGGCTTGCATGTAATAATACCAATATTCGCCGTTTGCGTCGGTGTGAAAATAGCGCGTTTGGCTTGGATTGGTGACGGTTGCCAACAATTGATAAGGTCCCGAACGGTTGCGCGCCGCGTAAATCAAATAGGATTGAAACGCGCCACAGGTGTTTGGCACATTGTTCCAAGACAACGTATCGCGACGAATGCAACGCAAGTTAGGCGCGAGGATTTGCGCACTCAATTGCATCGAAAAAAACAAAAACGTATATAAAAATAATTTTTTCATCACAACTATTCACTTAAAATTCAATGATGCATGGTATGGATTGTTTTTGAATGCCCCCCCAGTCAATGTTGTTTAGTTAAGGCATTTTACCGCGAGGCGTTGAAACGCCACGCTAATATAACAATCGTCCCTACGGGACTTTTTTTTATTGTTTTTTTCTCATTTTATTTTGTTTTTAGTCCGTAGGACGACCGTTATATTAGCGTGGCGTTTCAACGCCT
>JBJOPA010000289.1:0-6656 GCA_046051005.1 Bacteroidota bacterium | reverse complement strand
GTTGCAAAATAGTTTGAACTTGCAAATTCATCTTTTTGACGCATCACTTCAAAAAAAGACACATTTTTTACAAACATTTTTCGCTTTTTTTTTAATTTTCCTTTAATTTTTTTTAATTATTGTTAACAAATTAAATATTTAAACATTTGTTTGAAATAAAAACACCATTTTTAAACATTTCAATTCAAAAATTCTTGTTTTCTTTGTGCCATAATTGCAAATTATTTTTTGAAAAATTGTATGCTAAAAATTCTACATACGGCTGATTGGCATCTCGGAAAACGCTTGCACGGACACACGTTGTTGCCCGAAATGCGCCTTTTTTTCGACTGGATACTGGGGGGGTGCCTCGACGCGCACCAAGTTGATGTGTTGCTGATTGCGGGCGACATTTTTGACTCCGCCAACCCGCCACACGAAGCGCGACAGGCTTATTTCGATTTTTTGCGACAACTCATTTCTCGTAATATAACGGTCGTTGTGTTGGGTGGAAATCACGATTCGCCCGCCGTTTTGGACGCGCCACGCGACATTTTACAGCTTTTGAAAATACAAGTTTTGGGGAAAATTCCGCAAAATATGGCGGCTCAACTCCTCGTTTTGTCCAAAAATGGGCAGCCCGAAGCCGTGTTGGGCATGGTTCCGTTTTTGCTTGATGCCGACATTCGCCGCGCCGTCGAAGCGGAGGCTTCGCACGACCGCATCGCCCGCACGCGCATGGGCATCAGGGCGCATTACACGCAATTGGTGGCGACGGCAACCGAGTTGCACCCCGATTTGCCGTTGGTGGCGACGGGTCATTTGTTTGCAAAAGGCGGCGAAACGTCGGAATCCGAACGCCAAATTCAAGTCGGAAACCTTGCCGACATTGATTTTTCGAGTTTTCAGCATCAATTTGCATATTTGGCGTTGGGGCATTTGCACCGCCCTCAAAAAGTGGGTGGATTGGCGCATTTTCGCTATTCAGGTTCGCCCGTTGCGCTCAGTTTTGACGAAATTGGGCATAAAAAACAAGTCGTTTTGTTGACGATTGATGAAAAAAAGTTGCAACACATAGAAACTATTGAGATTCCAACGTTCCGAGAATTGCTCAAAATTGATGGGAAATTAGAAGAAATTGAAGCCGAATTGATTCAAAAAGTAGCAGAAAAAAAATCAAAAAACCAAACCAATTTGACCACTTTTGTGGACATCACCGTCCGAAGAATGCCCGAAGAAATCAACCCAACCGAAAAGATACGAGAGTGGGTTTCGACCCAACCTTTCGACGGATTTAACATCATCACGCAACGAATTTTGCGGCATCAAAACGCCCAAAATACCGACGATACTGGGGGGGGGCATTTGTTGCAAAATATTCAACATCTGTCGGATATAAAACCCATTGAATTGCTCAAAATGCGGATTCAAAAAGAAGGAATTGAAGACGAAGCCACCAAGCAGCGCATCGAATCCGCTTTTCTTGAAATATTAGAAACGTTGGAAGAAGAAAATTAAATTTATTTCATTAAATATTTATTTTCAATTGAAAATCAATAAAATATACATTAAAAATATAAATTCTATTCGAGAAGCGACGATTGATTTTTTGCAAACGCCACTTTCCGATGCCACTTTTTATGCCATCGTTGGACAAACGGGCGCGGGTAAATCAACCATTTTAGATGCCATCACATTGGCACTTTATGGGCGCGTGCCACGACTCAAAAATGCCGCTTTCAGCCGCGATTGGCTGGAAAAAACGGGGGCAGTTTTGCGCCGCGACACGACCGAATCTATTATAGAAATTTCTTATGCCACGCGCACGGGCGCATACCGAGCGCGATGGGAATGCTTGCGCGGAAAAGACCTAAACGCATTCGTGATTGATGCCACAACCAACGAAATTTTGACCCAAAAAAAGACCGAATCATATAAGAAAAATGAAGAATTGATTGGGTTGAATTATGAGCAGTTCGTGAAAGCCGTTTTGTTGGCGCAAGGCGCGTTTGCCCAATTTTTGCAAGCCAGCAAAAAAGAACGAAGCGAAATTTTGAAAGACATTACAGGATTTGAAATATATGAAAAAATCGGAATCGCAACTTTCCGAAAATTCAAAGACGCTGCCGACGAAATAAAAAATAAAAAAACAGAATTTCAAGCAAAAAAGAGCGATTTGTTGAACAAAACCGCTTTGAAAAGTTTGGAAAAAGAATTAAACACATTAGAAAAAACATTAGAAGCAACGCGAATGTTGCGACAACAATTGGAAAAAAAAGTAGAAATCAAACAAAAAATTGCGCAAATTGAAACCGATTTGCAACGACAACAAGCAGAAAAAACAACACAACGCACCAATTTTGAAGCATTTTTAGCCCATGAAATGCCGCGTTTAGAAAGTTTTGAACGCGCCGTTCCGCTCGAATCGGCTTGTCAACAACTTGAAAACGAACAGCAAAAAGTAGAAGAAATTGAGAAAAAAATCAATGTTTCCAAAGAAAAATTGCGGCAAAACGAAGCCAATATCCAACTTTTTTTGGAACAAATGACCGCTTTGTTGCCCAACGAAGCCATGAATTTGGATAATTTTTTAAGCGTTTTTTCAGAAGCCATTCAAAAAATCAATCAATTAAATTCGCAAATTGAATTGGCAGAAAATGAAGCGCAAAACAAAGCTGAAATCTTCCGTCACGCCCTCAAAAATGCAAAAATTGATGAAAATACACTGAAAAACGGCTTCGATACTGGGGGGGGAGCATTTTTAGAAAATCAGCGACAAAATATAGAAAATCAATATGCGAAATTGGCAGCAATGCTGGATTTGCCTGCCCATTTTTCAGAAATTGACCTTTCAGAAAAGCGAAATGATTTTCAAATTCAAATTGCAGATTTAAAAATATTAGCCGCCAAACAACAAGAAGGCATTCAATTAAAAAATAATTTGTCCGAAAGAAAAATGCGGCAAAACGAATTGCAAACTATTTTGCAATCCGCCCATCAAAATATGGACGCGCTGACTTCCGAAATCAAAGAATTAGAACCCGAAATTGAGGCATTAGAACAACAGAAAATAGGCGTTTTACACGAAATTTCGCTGCAACAATTTCAAGATTCGCTTCAAGCAGGAAAGCCATGTCCCGTTTGTGGTTCTGCACATCACGAGCCGTTGCATCAACTCAAAATCAAGGCAAAAGGTTTTGATATTCAAACTATTATAGATTCAAAAAAGAAAACTTTAAAAGAAAAAGAAATACAAAAAACCAATGAAAATGCCACGCAAGCACGCGCACAAGGCGAGCAAAAAGCGTTGGAAACGACGATTGAAAAAATAGAAAACCAATTGGAAATTTTGCGTCAAAATTATGCAGAAATATGTGAAAAATCAGGAATCCGATTGGGCGAAAATCTTGAAAAAGTAATTGAAAATTTTGCGCAAAAAGTGCGTTTTACCAACGAATTAGAAACGCTTTTGCGGCAGCGAATGGGTTTTGCGGCGGTCATGGAGGCGGCAAATTGGGTCGAATCGGCAACCACACATGCGCAATCGCTTCGACAAAAAATGGCGCAACAATTTCCAATGGCGGCGCAAATTTTGAAGCAACAACAAACGCAATTGCAACGGTTTCACGAACTCCAAAATTTGTCAAAAAATGAACGACAAGGATTGACAGAAAATGAAAATTCGTTGGTTCAATGGACAAAAAAAGTGACTGGTTTGGCGACAGATTTGTCTCAAAAATTAGAAAAATTAGATTTTCCAAACGTCCAATCGTTGCAACAAGCCTTGACGTTAGGGCATGAATCGGCACAACAATTGCGCAGCAAACGCGCCAATTTTGAGGAAATACAAACCCGTTTGGCGCAATCTATCCTCGAAAAATCGCAACAATTGGCTGAAATCTTGACCGACGAAACCCAAAATTTGCCCGATTTGGCAGTTTTGGAAGCCGAAAAAAAAGAAACAGATTTAAAAATAAATTCATTTGACAAAGAACGCACCGAACGCCAAAATCAGTTGCACGTGCAACATCGGTTGGACAAAGAAGTACAAATTTTAAAAGAAAAAATTGACGTACTTTCCCTCGAAAATGAGCGTTGGAATTTGTTAAGTGGCTTGATTGGAGATGCAAAAGGCGCAAATTTCATGTCTTTTGCCCAAGAAGTTACGCTGGCGCGGCTCATTGAATTTGCCAATTTGCGGCTCCAAAAACTAAATCCGCGCTATCAACTCGACCAACCAAAAGCCAACGAAGCCGACGAATTGATGATTGTGGACGCGCAAATGGGCGACGAACGGCGCATCGTCAACACGCTTTCGGGCGGCGAAACCTTTCTCGTCAGCCTCGCACTCGCGCTCGCGCTATCCGATTTGACGAGCGGAAAAGTCAAAATTGAAAGCCTCTTTATTGATGAAGGATTTGGCATGTTGGACAACGAAACGCTCGAAGAAGTCATCGCGACGCTCGAAACATTGCAAGGTTCGGACGGGCGACAAATTGGAATTATTTCGCATGTGGACGCGCTCAAAGAACGCATTCCGACCCAAATTCAAGTGACAAAAATGGCAGGCGGATTTAGCGAAATTTCTATCATATAATTTAAAAATGTATTAAATCTTTCAAGAGATTGAAGTCTCTCTCCCTTCGGGGGAGTTGGAGGGGGATTTTACTGGGGGGTAGCCTTTTTCATCTCAACAAGCATTTTTTTATGGTCAAAATAGGATTATTGTCTGATACACATAGTGTTTTAGATGAACGTGTGTTTAAATATTTTGCCGAAGTCGATGAAATTTGGCACGCGGGCGACATCGGAAACCTACAAGTTGCCGACAAACTCGAAGCCTTCAAACCATTGCGAGCCGTTTGGGGAAACATTGACGGAAAAGATGCCCGTCTTCGTTTTTCCCTTGATTTGCGCTTTGAAATAGCGGGTTTATCCGTTTTTATGACCCACATCGGCGGCTATCCGAGCCGATATTTGCCCCGCGTGCGACAATTATTTGACGAATGGCGACTGCAAAACACATTGCCAAAATTGTATATTTGCGGACATTCTCACATCTTGAAAGTCATGCCCGACCCAAAATATGGTTTTTTGCACATCAACCCTGGCGCGGCGGGAAATGAGGGCTTTCACAAAGTGAAAACGCTCATTCGTTTTGAAATTGAAGACGGAAAAATCCGAAATTTAGAGGTTATTGAGTTGAGTTAATTTCTAATACGATTTTACCAAATTGGGTTCCGTTGTCCATTTTTTGCATCGCATCATTTCCGTTTTCGAGGGAAAAAGTGCTGTCAATAATCGGAACAATTTTATGTTTTTTTACGAAGGCAATCATTTGTTTAAATTCTTTGGGATTTCCCATCGTAGAACCAAAAATTGATATTTGTTTATAAAAAATAATTTGCGGACTCAAACCCGTAATTGCGCCCCGTGTGCCGCCGTAAAACGCCATGCGTGCGCCTGCGCGACAAACTTTTGCCAACTCGCCAAAACCCGCGCCGCCTGCCGAATCAATCACCACATCTACCCCACCCGTTTGGGACAACAAGGTTTTTGCCCAATTTTCTTTGGTATATTCGATGCCGCCCGTCGCGCCTAATGCTTTGGCACGCGCAATTTTTTCCTCCGAACTCGACGTTACCCACACTTCGCAGCCTGCCGCGAGCGCAAATTGTAGCGCAAACAAGGCAACGCCGCCGCCAATTCCAGAAATTAACACTTTTTCGCCCGCTTTTGCGCCACATTTTCCAAACAAAGCGCGAAAAGCCGTCAAACCTGCCAAAGGCAAACAAGCTGCTTCGGAAAATGTTAAATGAGTAGGCTTTTCAAAAAGTTGTTGACTTGGAATGGCGATTTTTTGTGCAAAAGTTCCGTTTCTCGGCAAGCCTAAAATTTCGTAATCGGGCGACTGAAAACGCGGATTGTCGCCCCAATTGATGCTCGGATTGATGACCACCGCCTTGCCATTGGGCAACGTTCCCGCGCCGTCAGAGCCTAAAATTGTGGGAAAACGGATGCCCGCATATTGCCCTTTTTGAATCCAAACGTCGCGATGATTGAGGGCGGCAGCGCGCAACGTCACCACCAATTCGTCCGCCTGCGCAACAGGTTCGGCAACCGTTTGAAAGTCAAGTGGCAAATCTTTGCCCACCAAAACCAATGCTTTCATTATTTATAAAATTTTAAATTTAATAATTTGATTTTATGAATTTCCCAAACTTTATAACCCATTTCAAAACGCAAAAATAGGCGTTTTACAAGCAATTATACTGGGGGGGGGCATTTTTTGAAGTAATTTTTCTATTTTTTAGTTTTCAATCCTTCTCACTTCTGTTGTAGGCAACCAATTGGTTTTGGTTGAGTCTGCTCTAAAAGCCAATTGCTGTCGAACCATTTCGCCCGATGCATTATAAGGTCTTGAAAGGTAATAAACAAGCGCGTCGGCTTGATGTTCGCTTGGTTTTCCCAATATTTTCAAAATTTGCTTTTTATCTCGTAGTAAAAAAAAAGCATAACAAGAACCTTGTATCATCACAAAATGCCCTGCTTTTTTGTTGAAAAAAAACTTTTCATCAAAATTTTGCAGCATTCTTTTGATGTAAAATTGATTAACTTTTGATTGACCCACAGAATCATATATAGCACCATGATAAGAAGGTTGACCTATTGGATAA
>JBJOPA010000288.1:0-17395 GCA_046051005.1 Bacteroidota bacterium | reverse complement strand
CGGTCGCGATTTGTTTTTTTTGCTAGGTTTTTTTGAAGGGCTTCGTCTAAATTGATGCCCGTTTGATTGGCAAGACAAATCAAAACAAACAAAACATCAGCCATTTCGTCTTTCAAATCCTCGTGCGCGTGGGCGGCAAGTTCGGGCGTTTTGAAGGATTGTTCGCCGTAAATGCGCGCCATGAGGCGGGCAACTTCGCCCACTTCTTCCATCAAAATGGCGGTGTTGGTGAGTTCCCCGTAATATTTTATGCCGATGGTGCGAATCCAATTGTCCACCAACGATTGCGCCGCTTCAATTGTCATATTTTTATTTTTTATTAATATTTTTTCAAAAAAAGGCTACCCCCCAGTATCAACGCCTCAAAATGGGGTTTTATACTGGGGGGTAGTGTTTTTTGTCATCTTGTATTAGAAAACTTCATTTTATAGTCCACGTCTTTGACTTTTCCGCGCAAGATGTTGTCCAATTTGGGGCGAATCAAATTTTTCTTTACGGGTTTCAACTTTTCAATAAACAAAACGCCGTCAATGTGGTCATATTCATGTTGAATCACGCGGGCATTTACGCCCGAAAAAGATTCGGTGTGCGACACAAAATTTTCGTCTTGATACGTAATTTTAATATTTTCCTTTCGCATCACTTCGCCGCGAATGTTCGGAATGCTCAAACAGCCTTCGTCGTATCCCCATTCACTTCCCGTTTCTTCCAATATTTGTGCATTGATAAAGACCTTTTTGAAACCCTTGAAATCGGGTTTCCGTTCGTCGTCTTCAATTTGAATGGTGTCAATGACAAACAATCGAATGCTCAATCCAATTTGTGGCGCGGCAATGCCTACGCCGTTGGCATCGTACATGGTTTGCCACATATTTGCGATGAGGGTGGGCAAATTTTCGTAGGTTGCATCAATATTTTTTGCAACTTGTTTCAATACAGGTTGCCCGTAGGCATAAATTGGCAATAACATATTTTTAAAAATAATTTATAATTTGAATTGAGTCAACACATCGGCAATTTTTCGGTCGTTTGCCAATCTTGGCACTTTGTTTTGTCCGCCGAGTTTTCCTTGCGATTTCATATAATCCCTAAACGCATCTCGTTTAAGTGGCGTAATGACCAAATTTCGGAGGATATTTCCACTTATCAAATCGTCATAATACGAATTTTGTAGCAACATGGCGCGGTCCAATTTCGCAGCAAAATCGTTTAAATCTTTGGGAAGTTCGTCAAATTCCACAAACCACTCGTGATAGGGCGAACCTACTGGGGGGGTCACTTGCGGCGCAACGTGAAACTCCACAATCTGCGTTCCCGCCTCATTTGCCACCGACAACATTGCTTCTTCTACTTCCTTGCCGATAACGTGTTCGCCAAAAGCCGAAATGTAGTGTTTGATGCGCCCCGTCACAACAATTCGATACGGATTTAAAGACGTAAAACGGACTGTATCACCAATGTTATAACCCCAAAGTCCTGCGTTTGAGTTCAAGATGAGTGCGTAATTCACGCCCAATTCGACCTCGCGCAGACACAGGCGCGTAGGATTTTTGTTGAAAAAATCTTCGGCATTTATAAATTCAAAAAAGATTCCTGAATTGGTATTCAACAACAAACCCGACTTTTTTTGACTGTCTTGAAACGCCAAAAAGCCTTCGCTGGCAGGATAAACTTCTACCGAATCCATTCGTTTTCCGACCAATGCTTCGAGTTTTGCGCGATACGGCTCGAAATTTACGCCACCATAGACAAAGACCGAAAAATCGGGAAAAATGTCTTTGATATATTTTTTGCCCGTTTTTTCAATCAATTTTTCATAATACATTTGCACCCAAGGCGGAATGCCGCTAATCAACGTCATGCGTTCGCCGACGGTTTCTTCTACAATTTTATCCACTTTGGTTTCCCAATCGTCTATACAATTGGTTTCGTAGCTTGGTTTTTGATTGCCTTTCAGCCACGCGGGAACCAAATGATTGGAAATGCCCGACAAACGCCCCGTCGGAATGCCCGCTACGGTTTCGAGTTCGGGACTGCCCGAAAGGAAGATGACTTTTCCGTCCATCCAACCGCCTTTTCCCGTTTCTGCCATGTAGTTGAACAAGGCATTTCGCGCCGAACCGAAGTGATTGGGCAAGCTGTCTTTCGTAATCGGAATGTATTTCATGCCCGATGTCGTGCCTGATGTTTTGGCAAAATAGGCGGGTTTTCCTGCCCACAAAACGTCTGTTTCGCCTGCTTTGACTCGCTCGACGTAGGGTTTGAGGTCTTCGTAATCTCGAATCGGCACTTGCGCTTTGAAGGCTTCGTAGCTATTTATTTTTTCAAAATTATGGTCGCGCCCAAACGCCGTATGTGCAGCGCGTTGAACGAGCATTTTCTGAATTTTTTCCTGGTCGGCGACGGCATTCTTAGACCAACGCTTAATGTCTCGCGCAATTTTGTTCGCAAAAGGACGAACTAACGTGGATTTCCAACCCATTTTTATTATCGAAAAATTAAAAATAAACCACTAAAAAGGAGATTTTCGACGCAAAGATACAATGCTTTTAGGTTTTAATGTCAACTTTTAAGCGTCATATACTGGGGGGGGGGCGTTTTTTTCGCCGAATGACGAAAAAATAGCCGTTGGAACGAAAATTTTTTGACATTAATAATTCTTTCACCACTTGACGCAATTTTGGTTCGGTTTCCGTTGCCACTTTGATGACTTCTTCCAACGTCGCTTCTTTAATTTTTTTGGTCGGATAACTTTTGTTACAAACCAACGAAATCACCGCAATCCGCAAATCACAATGCTTCGCCACAATCACTTCTGGAACGGTGGACATGCCCACTACGTCGCCCCCAATCCGATGCAAAAACTCATATTCGGCAGGCGTTTCGAGGCTCGGACCTTGCAACGAAGCATAAACGCCCTTGTGCGCCCGAATTTTATTTTGCTTACAAATCTTTAAACCTTTTTTTATTATTTTTTTATCATAAACATGAATCATTTCGGGGAAACGCAAGCCCAAGCGTTCGTCGTTTTGCCCGCGCAACGGATTGTCGGGCAACAGGTTGATGTGGTCGCGTACAAACACCAAATCGCCCGCCTCGATGTCGGCATTGGTGCTGCCCGAAACGTTCGTAATCAAAATATTTTCGATGCCCAACGCCTTCATGACGCGAACGGGAAACGTAATTTGCGGCAGCGAATAGCCTTCGTAATAATGAAATCGCCCCGACATGACGACCACCGAACAGCCTGCCAATCGTCCAAAAATGAGTTTTCCAGAATGCCCCTCGACCGTCGAAAGCGGAAAATATGGAATGTCTTTGTAGGCAATTGTCGCTGAAATATCGGTAATATCTTGCGTCAAATTGCCCAATCCAGTTCCCAAAATGATGCCCGTCGTAGGCGTTTGCTGCGTCTGGGTGCGTATGTACGCGAGGGATTCCATTATTTTTTCATATATATTTTCCATTTTTTTATATTTTTTTGATTTAAAAATTTTGATTTATTTTTTATCGTAAAAAAGCCGTTTTGAGGGCAAATATACTGGGGGGTAGCTTTTTTTTTATTAAAATTGATTAAAACAAGAAGGAGATTTTATTTTTCAGAAAAAAATATTTTGAAAAATAAAAATTCGCAAAAACGGTGCAAAAATCCAAAAAAACTGGGAAGAATTTAGCAGTTTTGCGAATTGTCTTTCAAATTTAAGATTATTTTTAAATGTTTTTCATCTAAAAAAATAGTGCAGTCTAAAAATGTGAATGTAAATCGTATTTTTGCGCACTTTTTCGAGATATATTTTATTTTTTAAGAATTAAGAAACATGCAACCTATTTTAGGAGTAGATGTGGGCGCGTCGGGCGTGAAAGGCGCAATGGTGGACGTGGACAGTGGCACTTTGTTGTCGGAACGTTTTCGTTTAGAAATGCCAGCAGACAGCCGTCCCGATATCGTGAGTGATGTATTTGGTCAAATTGTGACCCATTTTGGCTATCGTGGCAAAGTGGGCGTAGGTTTTCCGTCGGTGGTGAAAAAAAATGTTGCCCTCACGGCAGCAAATTTGCACAGCGATTGGATTGGTTGCAACATTGCTGACTGTTTTAGCCGCGCAACGGGTTGCGAAATCGTGGCACTCAACGATGCCGATGCCGCAGGTGCTGCCGAAATGCAATTCGTATTTGGCAATCAACCGCCCGCAGGAACGGTCGTTTTTATTACCATCGGAACAGGTTTGGGTTCAGCAGTTTTTTTGAATGGCAAGTTGTTGCCGAACACCGAATTTGGGCATTTTCACCTTCCAAACGGCAAATTGGCGGAGCAATACGCCTCCAATGCAGTCAAAAAACGCAAAGAATTGACGTGGTTGGAATGGGGAAAACGGTTTAACCAATATTTGGAAAGATTGGATTTGTTGTTGCAACCCGATTTGATTATTTTAGGCGGCGGTTCGTCTAAAAAGTTTAACGAATATAAAGAATGTATCAGCATCAAAACGCCAGTTCAACCTGCCAAACTGCTCAACGAAGCGGGCATTATTGGCGCGGCGGTGTATGCGGCACAACATTAAAACGTTGAAAAAGTAAGCATCAAATTTATCAATTTTGTTTTTTAGGTGGCATTAAGATGGGCGTTTGCGCCATTTTAACGCCTGACTGGTCGAACCGTTTTTTGATACTTTCGAGCAAATCGCACACTAAATCGAAACTTTCGCCGTTGTTTTTTGCCCATGCCCACGCCCGCACGACGATGTTGTTGTCGGTCATGCGCACAACGCGCACATCTACGAGAGGCTTTCCATTCTCTCGGTCTTCTTGCGTTCGCACGTCCAGATATTTTGGATGTTTGGCGGTTTCTTCCGCCATTATTTTCTTTATCGTGTCGATATTGTTGTCAAAATCAAGATTAAATTCAAGGAATTTACAAATGCGGTCGTCCACATAATCCGAATTTACGAGGATTTCGTTGTTGATGACGGCATTTGGAATCACGATTCGGCGGTTTTCCGAATCGCGCAAAATAGTATGCCGCATCGTAATATCTTCCACAACGCCTACGTATTTGTCTTGAATCCGAACACGGTCGTTGATGCGAAACGGGCGAAAAATGATGATAAAAATGCCGCTAATGATGTTGCTCAACACTTGTTGCGAAGCAAAACCAATCGCAACTGCCGCCAAACCCGCCGTTGCCAACATCGAATTGGCAAGCGTGCGCATGGCAGGAATGCCGCGTACCGCCAAAAAGAAACCAACGATGAAAATAACGAGCGACTGAATATTTTTCAAAAACCGAAAACGGGTGAGTTCGTCGCTGCTGTCCACAAAAGACGAGCGCATGAGTCGGTCCAAGCCACGCGCCGCCAAACGTTCAAAAATGAACGTGGCAATCATAATCGGCACAAAATTCCATTCGCTTGGAATTTTATGTACCCAGTCTAAAAACGTTTGTAACATAGGTTTTGATTAAAAATTTATGGTCTTAAAGCGGATTTTTACTGTCTTTTGAATTACTTTTTTCTGATGCTTTTTCATCGCCAGATTTCACGACTTTCCATTGTCCATTGTCGCGCAGCAATTCGTATTTCATATTATATTTCCCAACACTTGGGTCGTTGATGAGGCAAATACAATCGCAATTTTCGCCTTTGATTTCGCAGGTGACTTGGACGATATTTGGCGTAAACGACCCGATGCTTTCGCCTTTTTTGATTGCCATTTGGTTGGTGGCTTCGTTGGCGCGCACGAGTTTTAGCCCTTCGCCAAAACTGATGGGTTCGATGAGCGCAAAATTATTTTGGTCGTAGTTCGTTTCCCACATTTTCACCACTTCTTCGGGCGTGGAGGGCAACACAATGGCTGGCGGCGCGGCAATTTGATTGGCAGCAGGTGTTTTGGGGTCGCTTTGGCAACTCAACAAAATAGAAGTGGCAATAAGGGTGGCAGAAAAAACAGTTAAAAGTTTAAAATACGATTTCATGATGAAAATTGTAAAAACGAAAAAACAGATATTCTTTTTGAAAATTAGGTTGAAAATAATGTTTGAAATAAAAACTTCGATGTAAAGACTTGATTTTGCTACAAAGTCACCCGATAATGATGTTTTTTTTATCATACTTTTTTCATTGAAAATCATGGTTTTATTAAATTTTATGAAAAAAAAATTAATAATTAACATTCAAAAACTAAAAATCCCCTAAAATTGGTACGATTATTTGAATATAAAATTCAAATATGTTTTTTATTCCCCGATTTATACAGAGTACTACATTAAAAACTATCTCGTGAATTGTTTAAAAAAATCATAGAGACGTATGAGAAATCTATTCATCATCGCCGCAATGGGTTGGTCGGCAGTTAATTTGTCTGCACAGACCCCCCCCCCAGTATCTGCACCTGTTTCGATGCTCAACAGCATTTTGGGCAAGCAATTGTCTGAAAATAGAGGCAATTTTGAGCGCATGACAGACAATCCAAAAACCCTAAAAAGCAAGGGGAAAATGGTAAAAACTGACGAGCCGAAAAAAAGTGCCAAAAACAAAAAAACGGCTTACGAGCCACTCGTCATCGTCACTCCAAAGGTTTCGATGCGCAGTGCCACTTTGTTGAATGGCGACAAAGACGATTTTTCGCCCACTTTCTTCAACAATGGCATTTTGTTTTGCACAAGCAGCAAAAAAACAAAGAAAAAAGACGACGACAAACCCACACCCGAAGACCTCAATTTGAAATTTGCGGCATTCGATTCGATGGGTGCGCTCACACGTCCCACGTCTTTTGCGGGCAAAATCAACTCGAAAGCCAACGAAGGTCCGTCGTGTTTTAGCAAAGATGCCCTCACGATGTTCCTCACGCGCACCTACGTGAAGCGCGGGCAAGAGAAAAAAAATGCCGACGGAAACCTGACGGTAAAAGTTTATATCAAAACGCGATTGAACGATTCCGCCGATTGGTCGGGCGATGAAGTCATGCCTTTTGAAACCGAAAATTACAACTACGCCCACCCCACACTTTCGGCAGACGGCAATAAATTGTATTTTTCGTCGAACATGCCTGGCGGTTTTGGCGGCATGGATTTGTACTATTCGCGCCGATTGCCTGATGGAACTTGGTCGCAACCCGTCAATTTGGGACCGAGAGTCAACACCTCAAAAAATGAAGTTTTCCCTTGGATTTCGGAGGCAGGAATGCTCTATTTTTCTTCAAATGGCTTGTTTGGTGCGCAAGGGCTTGACCTTTTCAGAATCGAAATCGAAAATCGAACCGCCCGAAGCCTCAATCTCGGTGCGCCATTTAACTCGCCCGAAGACGATTTTGGCATCATGTTTTTGCCTAATAATTTGAAAAAAGGATATTTTTCCACCAATCGAAAAGGCACGCAAGGTGGCGATGACATCATGGAATTTGAAATGAAATAATTTTTCTTTTCAACCATCAAAAAAAGGTAATTCTCTATAAAATCAATTGATTTTATAGAGAATTACCTTTTTTTTTAGAATTTTTTATACAAAAAACGATTTTAATTTTCGCTCAATGTTTTTGAAATATCGGTCGAATAAGCGCGAATGGCGGGGATAATTGCCGCCACCAAACCGATGCCCAACGCCGCCGCCAACAACCACCATTCGTCCGACAACCATGTCCAACCTGTAAATGTATAGCGATAGGTTTCTGTCATATATTTCGCCAAAATATTCATCGCGCCGTGCGCCAACGCAATGCCGATGACGAAACCAACGATTGCCAACAACAACCCTTCGAGCAAAATTTGAGCAAACAACCGCCAACGTCCCGCGCCCATCACGCGCATCAACGCCAATTCATATTGCCGTTCGCGAAGCGATGAAAACAAGGAAATAAAAACGCTCAAACCAGAAACCAAGATAATCAACATCGCCAATGCACGCAACGCATCTTCGCCAACGCCCAACATCGAATAGATGCGGTTGATTTCGATGGCGGGCGACGCGGCTTGCATCTCCGTATTTTCGTTGATGTTGCGCGCCATGTTTAAACTCTGAAAATTATTGCCTTTAAAACGCACCAAAACCGAAGTGATTTCGCGGTCGTCCGATTCTTCCAAAAGGGGTTTGTAGCCCCCCCCCCCAGTATGTTCGTGATTTTCGCCGTCATTTTCAGCGTCGTGTCCTTCGTGAACTGCCCAAACGCTCGACGTTGGTGTCAAAATGATTTGGTCAAGCACCGAACCCGTAGGCGCAAAAATGCCCGTCACCCTAAAATCTTCGTCGTGTTCGTGCGTGAGACCTGCGGCATTTTTGTCGCCCGTATCGTAAATCAATCCGTGACTACTTCTGAATTTATCGCCTACTTTCAAGCCCGTCGAAGCGGCAACGGCTGCGCCCAAACAAACATCGAGCGTAGTTTCGTACAGTTTTCCTTGTGCGATTACGCCTTTGTAGAGGCTCACAAAACTCGTATCCGTACCCACAATCCGATAGCCGTGATAGCTGTCTCCCAATGAAAGTGGATACGCCTTTTCGATAATCGGGTGCGGTTTCAGAAAGCCCCGTATTTGTTTCAACTTGATGTTGCCCGTCGGCGCGTCTATGTGATACATGTTGCAAAGCACCAATTGTAAAGGACTGCCTTTTGCGCCAATCACAAGGTTGATGCCCGCCAAATTCTTCTCAAATTTAGATTCAAGTTGGTTGGAAAGTAGCAACAACAAACCCGTCAAGCCAATGCCGAGCGAAAAAAGAACCGTCGTCAGCAATAAGGAAAGCGGCTTGTTGCGCAAGTTTTTCCAAGCTAAATAAAAAATATTCATATTTTAGAAATAATTTTTTCAAGAAAAATAAATTTATAAAAAATTGATTAACAATTAATTAAAATTTATTTTATAATTGTATTTGATTTTTGAAATAGGCTTTCAATCGGGCATCGTGGGTGACGATAATGAGCGTTGCCTGCGCACGCGAGGCTTGTTCTTCCAACAATTTGATGACTTCGTCGGTGTTTTGGTCGTCAAGTGCGGACGTGGGTTCATCGGCAAGAATGACTCGCGGATTGTTGACCAATGCCCGTGCAATGGCAACCCGTTGTTGCTCGCCGATGCTCAATTGCGACGGTCGCGACCGCAATTGATGTCCCAAATTTAGTTGTGTCAATAATGATTTTATCAAATCGCGATTGCGCGGCACGCCTGCCAATTGTTGCGCCAACAACAAATTTTCTTCTACATTCAAAGCAGCGATGAAATGTGATTTTTGGAAAACGATGCCCACATTTTTGCCTCGAAATGCGTCTAATACTGGGGGGGGGAGTTTTGCGATGGCAGTTTCGCCAATTTCGATTTCACCTGCCGACGGGCGCAACATGCCGCCCAACAAGTGCAACAAAGTTGTTTTTCCACAACCCGATTGCCCAAGAATCAACCATTTTTCGCCATTTTGACACGTCATATCGGGGAAATCAAATTTTCGATTGGCGTTATAAGCGAAACTTAAATTTTTTGTTTTTAACATTTTTTCTTTTTTATATTTCAAAAAGATTTTTTCCAAAAAAATTGGCTGCACAAAAGTACAACACATTTAGTGAATTTATAAAAAAAGGTTATTGATTTCCATATTTTCTACATCGTTTACACTTCAAAAAAAACTAAAAATGGCTTCCTTGCCCCTTTCGGGGGGATTGAGGGGAGACGATACTGGGGGGGGGACAAAAAAAAGCCCTCACACGAGTGCGAGGGCTTTTTTGATATATAATCTAAATCTATTGTCACGAAAAGAAAAATTTGATAGTGTTCCAGACGAAAAATTGTGAATCGAAAAACTACATTTTTTGAGCAATGGAACCGTCAGATTTGTTTTTTGGCAACAAAATCCAGATTTTTCCAAATTTATTCATAAAACGTGATTTTTCTTTTGCCTCATTTCCTTCGCCCATGTAGAGGTCAACGTGACCTGCTCCACGGATGGCACTTCCAACATCTTGCGCTACCAATAAACGATATTCGTGGCGAACCAAGTTGCCCGAGCCGTCAATGATTGGCACTTGTGCCAACACGACTGCCCCGAGTGGAATGTAAGCTCTGTCAACTGCAATTGTTACGTCCGAAGTCAACGGCGTGCGGTCTGCACCGAAAGGCGTATTTTTGTCTTTCTGCGAAAAAACAGCCGAATATTTTGCCAATACTTTTTTTGGCTCGGCATGTTCTTCTTCTTCGACTGCGTCGGCAACGTCTTCGCGCTCGAAGTTTTCGTAATCGCCATTGAAAGCGACCATGAAACGTTGACCATCAGGCAGTTTCAAGAAAGAAACACCTTCGATGCGCATATTGCGCACTTCTTCCGCATTTTTGACGTAAACGACGGTCATTGTGCCATCATTTTTCTTGGTGCGGATATAAACAGGATGTGAAAACCCAGCGACTGATTTGTAGCGTGCGTCAACGATAGGCGAATAATAGCCTGTGAAACGCACATTACCTTTTTGGTCAGCACCACTGATTTGGTAGGCTTCGAGCTGACTTTTAACGTCGGCAGAACTGTTAGAGGAGGTTAATAATGCTACAACTTTTTCCAAATCCGAAGTTTGAATTTCCAAATCACCGATATGGCGGCTGTCGTGTTGTTTTTTTAACAACGCCAATTGGTGTTGGAGTGCTTTTTTCAATTTGTCGCTAACGGCGGGCAAATGAAGGCTATCCATTTCAGATTTAGTGTAGATTTTGCGCAAAGTACGCGACTGGCGCGTGTCCTTTCCTTCTTTGTTTAGATTGGCGGTTCCAGATTCTGAAAGCAAAGAGTCGAGCGAAAGCAATTGTTCCGCAGTGTCTTTGTTGTTTCGGTTATTCCAGATAGCCGTTGAGATGCCGATGAAGGCGAAAGTTAAAATTGCAAAAATTGCATACTTTTTCATTATAATTAATTTAAGTTAAAAAATAACTCACTCGGTGTTTCCTTTCCGAAACTGTTTGTCCACCTCTTTTTTTTCTCATTTTTCAAGAAAAAATCAAGAAAAAATCAAAAAATCAAAAATTTTCAAACCCAAGAAAGCCTTTTCAATAACATATTCGATAGGAATTAACGTGGAGGTTCAACGAGGAACAAAACTAATAATCAATAAAATTTAAAAAAACATTAAAAAATAAATTATATAAATTTAGACTATTCAAAACTCAAATAAGGTAGCAAAGCCTGTAAGTTTTCTGTTGAGAAAACTCCTGTTCGGGCTAAATCCTTAATATTCATGTAATTGCCGTGATTGATTCGATAGCGGACAAGCACTTCAAGTTGCTTGCGAGTAAGGTACGGATGCCTGCAATCATCGGCAGATGCTATGCTGTTAACATTAATTTTCTTGATAGATATAGACTCAATTTTGCAAAAAGGCAAAATGTTTTGATACGTGCTATCAGGCATTCCGTAAACTTCTTTCAACTGTTCGGGTCGCGAAAAACCACCCAAACGATTCCTATATTCTGTTATTCGCGCCGCAAAGGTACGACCAATTCTCGGAACTTTCATCAATTCGTCTTCTGTCGCTTTGTTCAAGTTGATGGGCGACGATGCCAAATTTAGTTTGGCAGACGGGTACGAAAGCGTTGATTTCGGAAAGTCAGCATTTTTTTTACCTTGATTATCAGCTATTTGTACATAGCTTTCCACCTTTCCGTAAATTTCTTCTGTCAAACCGTATATCTTTTTCAAATCTTCTTTTTTTCTGAAAATGCCGCCACTTTTTTTAAAATTTGACATAATCTTGACAATTTGTTTCGGAAAACCCAATGCCAATAATTCAGATTCCGTAGCAGCGTTCGGGTCAAATAGTTGCAAATTCCACGCCCAATTTTCATTTTTGGCACCCAGATACTGGGGGGGGCGGTGTTCGGCGGTTTCCGTTTTTGGAACGGTAGGTTCCAACGATACAAATGGCAGAAAACGATTATATTCCGTTTCAGAAAGCCCGTATATTCGTTTTAAGTCCGTTGCCTTGCGAAATTGACCACCTTTTGACCTATAATTGATTAAAGTTCGTGCCACTTTTGGCGAAAACCCTATTTGCAACAATTCTTCCAAGCTCGCCGTGTTCGGATTAAACGTCGAAAGCTCACTTTTTATTTCACTATTTACGAATACGTTTTTATCAGATGCATCTGACGCACCCACGTCTATTGCCGCCACTTTTTCGGCAAAAAGCGCAAGTTGCGCTGCGTCTGCCTCTTTTTCAGGAGCCGCCACAAATGACCAAAGCACGGGAACACACAATATCAATGCCGACAAAGCCGACAAAATCAGCAACCCATTGCGTTCGCTGCGTGTGTAGGTAAAATAAGACCGAAAGGCTGTTGCCCACGACTTAAAAAATTGATTTCTCAAAGTACAATTAGGTTTGATTGAAGTTTAAAAATCCAGTTTTATATTTTTTATTCTTTAAAAAGAGATAAAAAAAGATAGATTCCAAATTTAATTTTGTTTTGAATGATTTTGAAATATAAAAAATTTAAAATCAAAGCCTTCAAAACTTCCAAACAAATGCGCCTTGTCTTGCGATGTCGTGATGTGCAATTTTTAAAGAATCACACTCGGCAGTCCATTTTTTTACGCGCCATTTTGCATTTGATGCGTCAAAAATATAGCGTTCTGCGCCAAATATTTGCTGCAAATCTGCAATGCGTAAACGCGGATTGCCGTACACAAACACCGTATTTATACGTAAAGTTACGACATTCTTTGGAATATTGTCCACCACCACGCCCGTTTTTCCGTAGAAAGAGAAGAAGCCCTTGTGCCACCAAAAGTTGGGTTGCACCACCATGCTGTCCTTCAAAAGTGGGGTTAATGACCTGATTTTCAATAGAATATGTAAATTTTCAGTTGTCATTTTGGTTTTTTTTAAATCTGAAAAACTATTTGAAAACGTTAGACATTTTTTTTCATCAAAAACCTCAAAAAGCGTATTTTTCCCAAAATGATAGAAAATTATTTGCCGATTTCGGCGAATTTGGAACTCCTGAAACGCAAAATTCGCACAAACCAACACCAATATCGCCGCCCCAAAAACAGCAAAAGAAAGCCGACGATGCCAAACCGAAAGACACATTAAGATTAAAATGATATAAAAACTGAACATCATGCCCAAAGAAATCGAAATTTCAGTCAATATACTGGGGGGGGGCAATTTTTGAATCTGAAATATGACAATATTCATAGATTTCAGAAAACCGAATAAAATTTTGCCAATCAGCGATGTAAAAGCATCAAAACCAATTTTTTGTACCACAAATAACGCAATCCCGACATACAACGCGACCGTCGAAAGCGGAACCAACAGCAAACCAGACAACCAAAAATAGGCAGGAAAACGATGAAAATAATACAGCGAAATCGGCGTGACGACCAATTGTGCCGCCAAGCCCAACGCCGTGATTTGCCAAGCGTGGTCAAAAACTTTATGCTGAAAAAATATACGTTTATAAATACGTGGATAAAAAAACGCAATGCCCAACACCGCCAAAAACGACAATTGCAACCCCACATCAGCGCATAAAAACGGGTCGAACAACAGCAAAATGACCAACGACCCCGCCAACACATTCCAAATATTGCGCCGCCGTTGCCACGATTTGCCGATGGTGATGAGTCCAAACATCGCGCACGCACGCAATACACTCCCACCCAAACCCGTCAGCAAAGCAAAAAAAACAATCAAAAACAAAGCAATCCCACTTTCGACCCAACGACCACGCGGCGAACGAAAAAACGAAAATCTGCGTAAAAAAAATGACAATGCGAAATACAACAGCCCAACGTGCATGCCCGAAACCGCCAAAATATGCACCGCGCCCGTTTCGACATAGGCATTGCGTACTTCGTCGCCGCCAAACGTGTTTTCGCCCAACAACAACGCCGCGCCGACGGCATATTCATTTTCGGTGGGTAAATGTTTTTTTAAGGTTTCGAGAAATGCAGTTTTGCAGTCATCGGCAAATTGGACGACGGCGGGTGCGCGACGCGAGGCAACCAGTTGCGCATCTTCGGACGAAACAAAGGCTTGGTGATTAATATTTTTAAAATGTGAATAACGTTGAAAATCAAACGTTTCTGGATTTTTAGGCGGTTCCAACGGCGACAAATTTGCCGACACCAGCCACTGGTCGCCCACGCGAGGCAAAATGGGCGGCGGATACTGGGGGGGGGCGGTCGAATCGACTTTTTTCTTCCAATAGAGCCAAATTGACCCCGTTGTGGCGTGCCAAACGGTGTCGTTGGTGCGGAGATGCGTCACGGTGGCGCGCAACCGAAACGTTCGTTCCCGCTCGTCCACGTCGGTAATTTGGGCGACAAAACATTCTTTTTTATATTTTTTTTCTGTCGCTTCTGCATCGTTTTCAAGCAATTTGGCGAAATATCGTTCGTCGGTTTGTGCATCGTGCGCGACGGTTCGCCAATAGCCAAGCGCGGTGAAATTGAGCAACACCGCAATCGCAAAAACACGATGTTTGACACTCAAAACGCTTTGCGCTTGTATCGTGTGCGCAAAAATGGCGACAAACAATGTCAATCCAAATATAATTTTTGCTTCGATTTGCCATTTTCCGTTGCTCGCAATCGCGAATCCGATGCCAAAAAGTAATGGCAACAACAAACGCAACATCGGTGTTGCGCTCCAATTCCATTTTTCGATAGACTTCATTTTGCTGGACGTGAATTGTGTTTTCTACAAAAAAAATTGATGCGATAGTTTTGTTTTAAAAGTAGTTTTTGTCTAATTTCGACTTTGTTTTTACAGAAAATTCTGCAAATATTCAAAAATCAGAACAAAAGTACAATTAATTTTCAAAATCGAATCAAAATTTTATAATTTTTAATTTTTCAATATAAAATTTTTTTATAGAAATTTTATTCCGCAATTGTGTCACGAAAATGCGCTAAAACGTAGAATGATTTTAAATAATATTATTTATAAAATTTATTTATAAAAAATTGATGTATTGGACAACTTGGAACACATTTTGTTTTTTATAAATTGTATTTTTGGCAATTGTTGCTTGTTTTTTTGTGGGTGTTGCGTCACATTTGTAGTAGTTTTTGTGGGTTTATGCTGTTTTTTTGGTCGCAATGTTGCACTACATGTTTGTGTCGCAGTGCAATAATCACAAAGAGATTTTAAAAAAACAACCATTACTTTTGAATAATTGCCATGCCGTTAGTTTGAGATTTATTTTGACAGTAGGTCATAACCATTTATATAAGATTTTTCTTCCCACTATTCATTTTAATAAAAGGCAGAGATAGGGCGATGCCCTATCTTTCCCTTGAAAAAAAGAGACCGTTTACGTTGCTATGGCTACCTTTTAAAAAAAAAGTCAAGTAATTTATAATTTTAATATTATATAAACTTAAAATGTCATAACTTTGCAATCCAAAATTGCTTTTGGCAAAAAGATATTTGTTCCACTGGAACGCAAGATAGTGTTTGTTCATAGTGTTTGTTTTTTGTTTTGTCCCTGTCGCACTCTGCTGGCAGGGTTTTTTTTTATGTTTTTTTTTGAGAATAAATGCTACTTTTGCCTTTCGATAGCATCAAGTTATAAAAACAGTTCAGAAAAGAAAAAAAATAAATAAATGAGAAGTTTATTCAAAAAGTTTTCTATCCTTTCCATTGTCGGCATTTTGATAGTTGGTTATTTTTGGCGACCCGCTTTTTGGGCGTTTACGGTCGTTTTGCCGCTCGTGATACTGGGGGGGTACGATATGTTGCAAAAAAGCCATGCCATCATGCGTACTTTTCCGCTTGTCGGTCGCGGACGTTATTGGATGGAGTGGTTGCGTCCAAAAATCTATCAATATTTTGTCGAATCAGACATTGATGGACGACCATTTAACCGAACCGAACGCTCTGTGATTTATCAACGTGCCAAAAAAGAAGTGGACACAACCCCATTCGGCACGCAACTCGACGTATATGAAGAAGGTTATGAATGGATGAACCACTCTATTGCCGCCCGTAATTTTGACAGCCTCGCGCAAGACCCGCGTGTGACCATCGGCGGAACGGCTTGCAAACAGCCTTATTCGGCAAGCATATATAACGTGTCGGCAATGTCTTTTGGCTCGCTTTCGACCAATGCGGTGTTGGCACTCAATGGCGGCGCAAAAATTGGTAATTTCGCGCACAACACAGGCGAAGGCGGCATCAGCACGCATCATTTGGAAATGGGCGGCGACATTATCTATCAAATTGGGACGGGTTATTTTGGTTGCCGCACCAAAGAAGGTACTTTTTCGGCAGAAAATTTTGTCGAAACCGTGAAGCCAAGCCAAATCAAAATGATTGAACTCAAACTTTCGCAAGGCGCAAAACCTGGTCACGGTGGCATTTTGCCCGCGAGAAAAAATACGCCCGAAATTGCAAAAATACGTGGTGTGGAACCTTACACCGATGTGTTGTCACCGCCTTATCATACGGCATTTCGCACGCCCATCGAATTGTTGCAATTTTTGCAGCAATTGCGCAACTTGTCGGGCGGAAGACCAGTTGGTTTCAAGATTTGTTTGGGGCATAAATCCGAATTTTTAGCGATTTGTAAAGCCATGATTCAAACGGGCATCAAGCCTGATTTCATCAGCATAGACGGCGGCGAAGGCGGCACGGGCGCAGCTCCGTTAGAGTTTTCAAATTTTGTCGGCATGCCGTTCAAAGAAGCCATCGCGTTTGCGCACGATGCGTTGACAGGCTTTGGCTTGCGCGAGGAAATCCGAATTTTAGGCGGCGGAAAAGTCGTTTCGGGTTTTCATTTGTTCCGTGCGATGGCGTTGGGCGCAGACGCTTGCTATTCCGCAAGAGCCATGATGATGGCGTTGGGCTGCATTCAAGCGTTGGAATGTAACAGAAATACGTGTCCGACAGGCGTAGCCACCCAAAATCCCGAACTCGTAACGGGTTTGGTGGTCGAAGACAAAAAAGTGCGCGTGGCAAATTTCCAGAAACTGACCGTTCATAGTTTTGTCGAATTGTTGGGCGCGGCAGGTTTGGATTCGCCCAAACAGATTCGCCGTTCGATGGTCAATCGGCGCGTCAGCGTCAGCACAGCACTTCGATATGACGAAATGTATCCATATTTAAAACGCGGTTGTTTGCTTTCAGAAGCCACCACGCCCGAGTCGTGGCGCGCCTACATGCGCGAGGCTGATGCCAATTCGTTTCAAAAAACTTTTGAAGATGTGAATATTGGTGGATAAAAAGTAAAAAATTCAAAAAAAATAAAAACGCCTTCCGAAAACCTTATTTCTAGGTTTTGGAAAGCGTTTTTTTTCATTTTATACGAACTGTGTGAAAGTTGTATATTTTTTCCGAATAAAATTTTGTTATTCTGTTATTTTTTTAGGTAGTGGGCTTTATTTCAAATATTTTTTTGTTTTTGACGATTGCAAAAGCG
>JBJOPA010000287.1:0-12531 GCA_046051005.1 Bacteroidota bacterium | reverse complement strand
AAAACTAACCGTAAAACTATCCAATTGCGTAGTTAAATTTTGCGGCGCAAATTTTACAGTCGTGGCATCTACCAAATAATCTGTCCCTTGCGCCACAAATAATTTGATGGCTGGGTCGCCATTCAAGGTCAATTGCTGGATAACAGATTGGTACGTAACGATGTCTGCTCGAGCAAAATCTTTTGTAGTTCTACGAATGGCATTACCGATGCCATTTCCGAGTTGATCGTTGCCCAAATGCCGATAGAGCGAATCGCCCGTATTTCCCAAAGCCGTTAGTTCAGAGCGTCCAGAAGTTGCCAAAAACGCAACCGAACCCCGATTCGGGAAAAAAATCATGTTTTCTGCCACCCCTTTTTCTGGCGTTGCCAAATTACCTGCTTCGCAACCCAATGCAACAAAAAGTGCATTTTTCCCGTCATTTCGCAATCGGTCGCGGTCGTCAACGCTATATTCTAATGTCGAACCTGCCGAGTGTCCAAAAAACGAAATCAAAGAAGCCCCATCATTGATGCGTCTAAAAATAGTTTCATCTTGCGACACCTGAATCGGGTCGTTCGAGGTTTTTGCGACGGTAGTCATCTTTGCTCCCATCAAACTATTCTTCAAACTATCGCTCATTCGAGAAAAATATAAACTCACCAAACCTGCCGCGCTACCACCGCCACTCAAATGTAGCCCATGTTTTTGCCAATCGCGTTCGGCAATATTTTGAGCCGCCAATTGTTGATTCTGTTCCAACAATCTAACTTTTTCAAGATAAGTTCTCAAATCACCAGCCGTAGTAGCAGCGATGCGACCTACGGGTATCGAAACTTCAAAAGAATTTGGATATGCCACCATCAAATTGTCCGATGCAGGATAACCATAAGTAGGCACATCAAAACCCGCATTGTCAGCCGAATTTACTTCATCTGCCGTTCGACAATAGCGATATTCTCGCGCCTTGCCAATCAGCAACAAGTAGCGCGGATTTGCCCACGTGCGAGCGACAAAGTTTGCAAAATTACGCACTGAAATCGGGTGACGCTCTACGCCATAACCAAATTGGTCATATACTTGCTCCACATCTACCACTTTCACTCGATAGCTACCACCCGCCGCAGAACGACGGTAATTGGCATACGCATTGGCAGAACCATCGGCAATAAAACGTTGTGAAGTCAAAATGACATAGTTGCCTGCGTCAGTTGACAAATTATCAATTAAAATATTTTTTAAATTTGTAACTTCTGTATAACCCGCACTTTGTGCCATCAAAATCAATTTTCTTTCCAAAACAGATGCAGGCAATTTAAATTTCACTTTGCCATTGTCAACAGTTGTCACCAAGCGGATTTTGTTAGTGGCATCGTACAAAATAGGTGCAACACCGCCATGATTGAAATTATCTATCTCAAAATAGCGCGCCCCGCCCGAACCATTGATAAAAAACGTCAATTGGCTCTGATTCTGAAAATTGAAGGTGCGTGGATATTTAAATTCCGCCCAAGCCAACGAATGCAAGCGATTGGGCAATTGATTTTGTAGATTCAGCGTTGTCGTGGCGCGTAAATTGGTTGATTGAACCACCAACGCCCGTTGTCGCGTCAAGCCATTTACAAAAACACTATCGGTGAAAATAACGTTTCCGTTCACTCGAATACTCGTAAAATATTGATTTTCAATACGTTGGTTTTGCCAACGAACCAATAATTCACCGTTTATATTTGGATAAAGTTCTGGCAAATTAAAAGTTTCATCAATCGTTGGCAAAAATTTAGACCCAAAACCTTCCGTCGAGGCAAATGTGGACGTATAAATGGCATCGCCAAAAGAATATTTCAGCGACGCATCAGCACGACGTTGTCGAAGCCGCGAAAAACAATACGCCTCGCGTGTGGGCAGGTTCGTGAGGTCGTTGGCAAGGCTCGAAACGCGCTGTGTTGCCGTGCCTGTCCAAGTCACGAAATAGGTCATCGTGTCCGTGATGTTGCTATATTCGGTGTTGAAAACGTCGCGTCGCCGATTTGGATAGAAAAAAGAATCCAACTCCGCCCGATGCCGTTCTCCGTAAAACTCAACAAAATCGGAAGTACCAAAAGTGGCATTCGTCGAAACAAAAATTGGAATTTCGCTGCCCATTCGCCAAATTTGGAGATTTGCGCCCGTGATGCTGCCGACTGGAACGCCCGCAGATTGCAACGTCGTGCCTGAAATTCGATACATTCCGTCGCTACCAATCTTAAATTTTACGTAACTTTGCACCGTTCGCAGCCATTCGTTGCCCCAAAGCGTGTCCCCAACCGTGCGCGGCATTTGCGCGAGGGCAGAAAAATGGGTCAACAAAACAAGTGCGATGGTAAGATAGAAAATTTGCTTTTTCATTTCGTTAAAATATTTTTTTTTGCTTAAAAATGATGGTAAAAACGCACCCCCCAGTATATCAAGCATTTTATAGGTATTTTTAGAAAAAATATTTTGATATATTTTGATAAAATAAAATCGTTTTGGCGAAATTGCGGATTGTGTGGAAGGCTTTTTAAATATTTTAAAATATTGCGCTACAAAAATAAATCTTTTTTGAATACGGAACAGAAAAAACAAGCGATTTATCGTCATTTTTCTGAAAAAATGGCAAATCAGTTGCCCATCTTTCTACAATCGTGGTGGTTAGATGCCGTTTGCGATGCCCAAAACTGGTCTGCAAATTTGAGCATTTCGCCTACTTCGGGCGAAGTGGAAGCCGCATTGGTCTATCATTTTCGTCAAAAATATTTTTTTTCTATGATTTTGATGCCGCCATTTACGCCTTTTGCAGGCGTTTGGTTTGATGAAAAAATAATAGAAAAAAATAATTTAAAAAAAACATCGGCTCAAAATTTTATCAAAAACAAACTAAATGATTTGATAGAAAATTTGCCGAAAGTAGATTTTTATTTCCAAAAATTTCATTACAATTTGACCGATTGGCAGCCTTTTTTCTGGAAAGGTTTTCAACAAACCACCCATTTCACCTACACGCTCGCGCTCGACCCAACCGTCGAAATGCTATTAAAAAACTGCAACAAAAATACGCAACGAAACATTCAAAAATCAAATCAATTTTTCGATGCAAAAATCCTCGAAATGCCCCCCCCCCAGTATAAAGCCGATTTTTTGGAAAAAATGACCCAAAAATTTGCCCAAATGAACGCCCAAACGTTCAAAAGACAAGGCAAAAATGCACCCGTTTCGACTCCGAAATTACAGCAAATCATCAAAGCCATCTACGAAAATCAGGCGGGCGCATTGGTGGCGGCATTCCCAAAAAACACGCCCCAAACGGTAGAAAACATTGTCGCCATGACGCTCATCGTATGGGATAAAAAAACAACCTATTATCTCGGCGGCGGCGCAACCGATTTCGCCCGCGAAAATGGCGCAACCTTCGGATTACTGTGGGAAAGCATTTTATATTCTAAAAATAAAAATATTCAAATATTTGATTTTGAAGGAAGTATGCTTCAAAACGTAGAAAAAATTTTCCGAAATTTTGGCGCAACGCAACAACCTTATCACCGAATTTGGCGCACGCGAAACCGCTTTTTTGAGGTTTTAAATTTATTTTTCAAAATAAAATAATCTATTTTTCAAACAAATCTATTCGCTCAAAATCTCAATTTCTACACGCCTATTTTGTTGTCGCAATTCCTCATTTTCATTCGCAACCAGTGGTTGGCTGCTGCCCAAACCCGCCGTTTGCAACCGATTTTTTGAAATGCCGCGCTTCACGAGCCACGTCGAAACTTGTTGCGCTCGTCTGCGCGACAACTCAATGTTGTAAGGTTCGCTCCCGTTCGCGTCCGTGTGACCCGTGATTTTTAGGGTCATCGTAGGGCGAGATTTCAGGATTTCAAGCAATTTTTGCAATTCAGTTTCCGAGCGCGGCAACAATTCGTCGCGGTCAGACTCGAATAAAATATTTTTCAAAACCAGCGTTTCACCACGTTTCATGGGTTGTTTGGTCCAGTCATCGGGCGGCGCAACGAAGGGCAAAATGGGCGGAATCTTACGCAACGACACGTCGTCGAGATAATAATATCCAAACAAAACATGGTCATAATTGGTCACATGAGCGCGATGATTGGTGATTCTATCGTTTTCAAAATTGCCAATTATCAGCCATTCGCCCGTTGTTTTGGCGGTAAACGTATCGCAAAGTTTTGTCCATTGTTCTGCATAGACAATATCTTTAAACATAATTTGAGGCGAAAAGTTTTTGATGGAAAGTGGTTCGTCAATGCCACTTTTCACCATTTTTTCGGTCACGACGGCACTCAAATTATTGACAGGAATGGCTTTTGGAAGGCGCAACACCCACATTTCAAACGAATAACGCTGCCCGACCACCAAAGGTTCGCGGAGCTGAATCTGCACAAATTCGCGGCAATGCGGTTTTTCGCCGTCGCAACCAAACACCGTAATGCCCGCCATGCCCACGCCCGTGTGTGGCTTCGATTTTCCGAAACCATTTTCCGCCCAACTCGTCGGCACGCGCACGCGAGGGTTGTAGGCATCGGGCGACGCGGCGGTCGGCGAAGACCAATATTTTACCAAATTGGTGAAATCTTCGCCCTTGAAAAACCAACCAACAGGGAAAGTGCGAAACTCCTCGAAACTCGGATTCGGCACTAAATTAGGTTCTGGTTTCGGTTTTTGAGCAAAAACAAAAGCCAAATTTCCAAGAAAAATAAATAAAAATTGGAATGTTGTAAATATTTTCAAGCGGCACATTTCTTTATTAACGTTGTAGGAAAAATTTGAAAATAAAAATGGATATTTAAGAAACCTTTACGCCACAGACAACGTGTTGTTACAAGAAAAATTTTATTAATGTTTTATTTTAACAATTCAACAAATCAATTGTGGAAAAAATATTATAAAAAAAGTCATCGTCCCGCACAAGCGCGCAAGACGATGACTTTTTTTTTGATTAGTTTTAATCCGTTTTAAAGTTTTAAAAACTTACCGATTTGTATTTTTTTCGTTTCAAAATTTTTGATTTGATAGATAAAAATGCCTTGTGGGAAAGCCGAAACGTCAATGGAAATAGACGCATCAATTTTTTGTTGCCACATTTTTTTTCCAAATCCATCAAAAATTTCTAAAATTGCCCCCCCCCCAGTATATTCGGCTTCTAACTCAATTTTCAAGGCATCAACAACAGGATTTGGGCTAATTTTATAGGCATTTTCGGTTTTTTCCCAATCTTCCGTTCTCGTTGCGCAAGCTCCATATTTGATAAAACGCATCGTATCTATCTGAAAATTGGTCGAAATATATTCAAAACGCAACGTATGCAATCCTTCGCCGACATTGCCCAACGTCAGCGGCGTTGTCAAATTTCTGAATGCAGGACTGACGGTTGGTCGAACGGTATCAATAAATCTTCCATCAAAATAAACCCGAAACGATTCGCCAAAAACCGCCGACCGAAGGGGAATATTCAACCGAAATTTGCCCGATTCGCCACGCGGTACGCGCACGAGGAGTTCCGTCATCGGATAATTTGCCGATGGTTGATAATAATTTGTGGCAGCCCAATTCCGTTGTCGCGCCGAAATTCGGCGGGGGTCAATGGTTTGCAAAACGGATTGTCCCGCCATCGCTTCAAAGGTAGAATCGGCAATCATCACGTCCAGCGACGCAGCTTTTTCGGAGTTTTCAAAATTTTCGGTAAGCGGTAACGTGCCGTTTGTGGTTTCCCACGAACCTGCGCCTGCGGCATTCCAAATCAACAAATTTTTCTTTCCGTAGGCATACCAATTTCTCAAAAGCGTGTCCACGACCGACCGAATGGCGGGTGACCGAACGGCATTGCGTTTGGCAACAATATTTCGGTCGCCTTCTGTGTCAATGCCCGCCGCAAACGCCATGAGCGGCAGTTGGTGATAAGCCGCCCGCGCCGCCCAAGTTTCGATAGAACAACTGTCATTTTTGAAAATCGCCTGCGCTTGTGCGCGCAATGCGACCAAAATTTGCGCTTCGTTGAGCGTTGTGGTCGAATCTAAAATATTTACATACGGCGCGATGGCAAGGGCATGATAATAATTTGCAGGTGCGCCATAATATTTTGCCATAAATTCCAGACCCGTTTGCGACCATGCAAACCAATTGGTTTCGGCGGCATAAATGGTTCGCACGCGGGCGGGGTCGCTGGCAAAAGCATCTTTAAAAATATCGTTGATACGCTTTGATTTGTAAGCATAACGCCTCGAATTGAGGGTAAAACGGTCAACAATTCGGTCGGGATTGAACGGACAATTTGCCAAACGCGATTCGCGGTCGCTTGCTTCGGTGTTAAAACGCGCCGTTTCGAGCCTAAAATTGCCGGGTTCAGAACCGTATTCGACATAAATTTTGAGGTTGGCATTCAAGCGCATTTTCAAAAATTGAGCGAGATTGACGGCATAAATATCGTCAGCTTTGTGTGGCACGGACACCCAAATATCGCGGTTCATGGTGTTTGCCAATTCCGCGACGTATTCCCAAGCTACGCCGTTTCGTTGCACTTGACTTGCCGCCGAAGGCAGCGTTCGACCCGTCCAAAGACTATCTGAATTGACAGACGCATTGCGCCAATCGCTAAAATTTAAGACCGAAAAACGATTGAGACTTGATAAAAATTTTGGATTGAAAGTCGGTGCATCAAAATCAAGCGTCGGACGCATGATTTGAATATTTTTTACGCCCGCTTGCGAATCGTTGTAACGGGTTTGCGAAAATGACAAAATCAATTTATCGCCCGCGACGACGGGCGTGGGGAACACAATTTCAGCAGTCGTGAGGTTGTTGAGCGTATCGTGGCGTTGATTTCTGATAATGCTGTTGCTCAATAAGGTTCGCACTTGTGCGCGACCGCGAAACCGCATTTTGTAAATGCCGCCCAAATCGGCGGTCATATCGGTCATCACGATGACACTAAAATCGGAAGTAGCCCAACCTTCGCCGTCAACGGACGCGGGGCGACCAGACAACGCATTGTTGGTGTCGGCTACAAAACCGCGATTGAGTTTGAACACATCGTTGAACGGGCGGTCGCGAACAGCATCGTTCAAAGATTGCAACATGCCACCCATCGGCACGCGCTTGGGCGAGTTTTCGGGGCATTGCGCATGGATTATTGAAAAATTAAAACAAAAAATTAGCGTAGCCAGCCAATTACCGCGTTGCAACAGCGATAATACATTTGAGAAAAATGGTTTCATGATTTTTTTTATACGAATAAGGTTTGGTTAAAAAAAATGGGCATTCCAGTAAGATTAAAAGGTTTATTGTTTTTTGTAGAAAATTAAAAATAAAAAACATGTAAAAATAATTAAAATTCTTGAACGTTGCCTAAAAAGATTTATCAAAAAATGGTAAAAAAAGCTACCCCCCAGTATAATTAGCCTTTTAGAGGTATAAAATCAAGGAATGATGGAGATTTTTTTTTGATTTTTTTTCCTAAAAAATGATTTTCTTTGCATCAAATATTTTTTTTAAACGGAAATAAAATTTTTCAAAAAATGATAAAAATTACTCAAAAAAACCGCCGAATACTGGGGGGTATGTTTTTTGCCTTATTTTTTTCGATTTTTAGTGTCGAAAAAATGGCGGCTCAAAACGGAGACGACGAAAAATTAAAGAAAGAATTAGACGAACTCGCCCAAAAAGTAGAACAAAAAGTGATTGCTTGGCGACGCGATTTCCACCAAAATCCAGAATTGTCAAACCGCGAAGCACGCACGTCAAAAATCGTTGCCGAACATCTCAAAAGTTTAGGTTTTGAAGTGCAAACGGGCATCGCCAAATACGGCGTTATCGGCATTTTGAAAGGCGGCAAATCGGGACCCGTCATTGCGCTTCGTGCCGACATGGACGCGCTGCCTGTCACCGAACGAGTTGATTTGCCCTTTGCATCGAAAGTTGTAACGGAATATAACGGTGCGTCAACAGGGGTCATGCACGCCTGCGGACACGACAGCCACACGGCAATTTTGATGGGCGTAGCCGAAATTTTATCGAAAAAAAAGGCAGAATTGCGCGGAACCATTAAATTTATTTTTCAACCCGCCGAAGAGGGCGCACCACGCGGCGAACGCGGCGGCGCATCGGTGATGGTCGAAGAAGGCGCGTTAGAAAATCCAAAAGTCGAAGCCATTTTTGGATTGCACATCAATTCGATGACTCCCGTTGGCACGTTGCGCTACAAATCGGGTGGCACGATGGCAAGTTCTGACGGCTTGCAAATAAAAGTAAAAGGCAAGCAAACACACGGCGCAAGCCCTTGGACTGGCGTTGACCCCATCACAACGGCGGCTTACATCATCACGGGTTTACAAACGGTCGTGAGCCGCATGAGTCCACTCACCGAAACGCCTGTTGTGGTCACGATTGGTTCCATTCACGGCGGCAATCGGGGCAACATCATTCCCGAAGAAGTGACGATGACAGGAACAATTCGTTGTCTTGATGCCAAAATCCAAGAACAAGTCCACGAAAAAATTAAACAAGTGGCAACTAAAATTGCAGAAAGTCAAGGCGCAACGGCGGAGGTGGAAATCACAAGAAGTAATCCTATCACCTACAACAACCCTGAATTAACAAAAAAATGTTGCCTTCTCTCGAATCCGTAGCGGGCGAAGACAATGTTCGCGTGACCACGCCCGCTACGGGCGCGGAAGATTTTGCCTATTATCAACTCAAAATTCCGGGTTTTTTCTTCTTTTTGGGCGGCATGGCTCCGGGCAAAGCGGCAGTAGAGGTAGCACCGCATCACACACCCGATTTTTACCTCGACGAATCAGGTTTTATACTGGGGGTTAAGTGTTTTACCCATTTAGTAGTGGATTATTCGTCTAAAAAATAATTTTTTCAGCATTTGTTTTAAAAACCAAAACGGCTTGCCGCATGATTTTGAATATCGTGCGACAAGCCGTTTTTAGTTTTTATAAAGAAAAGTAATTGAAATTAACGGGCAAACGTGACTGCACGTTTTTCTCGAATTACGGTTACTTTTATCTGACCTGGATATTGCATTTCGTTCTGAATTTTTTGAGAAATCATGAACGACAATTCATCTGCAAACTCATCGGTTACTTTTTCAGATTCTACGATAACGCGCAATTCGCGTCCCGCTTGCATGGCATACGCTTTCTGAACACCGTCATAAGCGAGTGCCAAATGCTCCAATTCACCGATACGTTTGAGGTATGATTCCAAAATTTCGCGTCTTGCGCCAGGTCTTGCACCCGAAATGGCATCACAAGCCTGCACAATTGGCGAAATAATATTATTCATTTCAATCTCATCGTGGTGCGCGCCGACTGCATTGATAACGGCTGGGTGTTCGTTTGCTTTTTCACAAAACTTCATACCCAACAAGGCGTGTGAAAGTTCGCTTTCTTCGTCCGAAACTTTTCCAATATCGTGCAACAATCCTGCGCGTTTTGCCAATTTGACCAATTTGCTGCTCAAGCCCAATTCTGCTGCCATCAATGCACAAAGATTGGCGGTTTCGATGGAGTGTTTCAACAAATTTTGACCATATGAAGAACGATAGCGCATGCGTCCGACCATGCGTACCAATTCTGCCGAAAGACCATGAATGTCAAGGTCAATGACGGTACGTTCGCCGATTTCGACGATTTGTTCGTCGAGTTGTTTTTTAACTTTCACCACCACTTCTTCGATGCGGGCTGGGTGAATACGTCCATCGGTGACGAGTTTTTTCAATGCCAATCGCGCAATTTCGCGGCGAATGGGGTCGAAAGACGAAATGACGATGGCTTCTGGCGTGTCATCAACTACGATTTCTGCGCCTGTGGCAGCTTCGAGTGCGCGAATGTTTCGACCTTCGCGACCAATGATTTGCCCTTTGAGTTCGTCGTTGTCAAGGTTGAAGACAGAAACGGTATTTTCGATGGCAAATTCCGCGCTCATGCGCTGAATGGCTTGAATAACGATTTTTTTGGCTTCGCGATTCGCATTGGTTTGTGCTTGTTCGATGGAATTTTTCATAATCACCATCGCTTCATTTTCCGATTTGGCACGCACGGCAGCCAAGATTTGGTCTCTGGCTTCGGTTTGTGTCAAATTGGCAACGCGCTCTAATTCACGGAGCCGTTCTTCATTGACTTTGTCGAGTTCTTCCGATTTTTTATTTACGATTTGGAGTTGTTTGTCCAAATTATCGCGCAATGTTTTCAAGTCTTCTTCTTTTTGAGCGACTTGATTTTGCTTTTTTTCAATTTCGTCAAAATCTTTTTGCGCGGCAATCAAGCGTTGTTTCAACTCGGCTTCTTTTGCGACGGTTCCGACTTCGCGCTCTTTGAGTTGTAGCAAATGGTTGGCTTTTTCTGCGTCCATTTCGCTACGCGACTTGCTGCGTTCGATGTCAAACTCGCTTCGGAGTTGATTAAATTTTTCGCGTGCTTCCTGAATTTTTTGTTGTTTGACGGCTTCGTTTTTCTTTTCGGCTTTGTCAACCAATCGTTCTGCTTTCAGTTCTGCTTCTTCGCTGATGCGTTTTGCGGTCAGATTGGCGGCTTGCACCGTTGCATCTGCCTTGCGATTGGCATCTTCGACCATGTTTCGGAAGTTGCCCAACGTGCCTTGTTTCATCAAAAAATAAGAAACGCCCCCCCCCAGTATCAAACCGATAATTACATAAACTATCTCCATTGTCTGCAATAATTAGATTTTAAAATGTGTACTAAAAAAATGTAAGAAAAGTACAAAAACAACAAAAACCTTTCACTCGAAGGCAACTCGAATCAAAAGCATTTTTAGGAAAACCAAGAAGAATTTTAAAAAAAATCTAAGACAATGAAACCGCATCGAGCAATTGTTCGAGTGCGGAAAGACGGTCGTGGATAGGTTCAAAATCGGGTACAGTTGCGCTTTGCGTGGGCGCGTCTGCGGTGGTTGGCGCGTGTTGGGCAGTAGTTTGCGTTTTGTGCAACTCTACGGCATATGTCAAAATCGCCAAAGCAAGACAATCTTGCTTATCTTTTCGCGGATAGTTTTGTTGAAAAAGCGTTATTTTATCGTTGATTTCTTTCACCAAACGGCGCAGCGTTGGCTCGTCGCCCTCCTGAATCCGAAGTGGATAAGGACGGTCGGCAACCAAAACAGTAATATCGCGGGTTGGATTCATCTACTTTTTTCCGTTTTTTAAGAAAAAAAAATAATTTTAAAAAATTATACTTCAAAAATCAATGTCAAATAAAACTTTATCTATGAATGTTCAATATTTACAAGGCTTACATTCACGATTATTGCTGCTGCAACCATACAATACATTTGTCAATTTCTTGAATGTATTGGTCTATTTCCGCTTTCAATTCCGCCGATTTTCGCGCTGTTGCTGCTTGTTGCGGCGCGCGTTCTTCTTCTTCCTGATGCGATGCTTTTGGAGTTGAATGGTTTTCAGATTGAAAGATTTTTATATTCTCTTCGTAAAAATCTGATTCTAAAAGCCCCCCCCCAGTATGTTGTTCAATTTTTGTAATTGACGATATAATTGGAGCAGCTACAACGGGTGCAACTGCTTGTTTTTTGGTCTGTTCTAACAACAAATCCTGTTCAAGTTCTAAAATCTTGACGGTTTTCCCCAAAATTTCATTTCTCAAACGTTGATTTTCTTCTTTTATTTTGAGGTTTTCGGCTTCAATATCTTGCATTTTTTGCAATATTTTTTGAACTTTTTCCTCAATGTTATTTATTTTTAACAACGCCGCAGCCGCCATTGCTTCGGAGTTGTTGTTTTCTCTATTGTTGACCATGCTGTCATCGGATTCCGTTAAGAAATATAGTGTGGAGTCGAAAAACAGCGTAAAGATAAAAAAAAACCTAACAATATTTTTCGTCAACAAATTCTAACGACGAATCAGCGCAGAAAGTTTCGTTTCGTATTGTGAAATTAAATCGCTCATCACGTTTTCAATTTCTTTTTCCTGCAATGTACGTTCTTTGTTTTCAAACAAAAAGCTAATCGCATAAGATTTTTTGTCCGCGCCCAACTTCTCCACATCTTCAAAAACAGAAAATAAATTGACCGATTTCAGCAACTTTTTGCCAATTTTATTCGCAATTTGTTGAACCTCTGAAAAACGAACCGCCGAAGGAATCACCAACGCCAAATCGCGGCGAACCGTCGGGAAACGCGACAATTCCTCAAACTGAACTTTCGTATTTTTGGCAGCTTTCAACACATTGTCCCATTGGAAATCCGCAAAATACACGTCTTTTTTTATGTCAAATGTCTTTGAAATATTTTTCGACACGCAACCAAATTCCACCAAAACCGACTGACCACGATGATAACGAATGGCGATTGAAAACCCTTTTTCCGTTGCCGCCGCATCTTCCAAAACCGCTTCTTGATAGCCCGACAAACCGAGTCGTTGCATCACCAAATTGACATAACTTTTCAAAGTATAAAAACTGGTCGCTTGTGGCGACACATGCCAGTTTTCTTTCTCGCGTGCGCCCGTGAGCGTCAGCGAAAGGCGATTTTCTTCTAAA
>JBJOPA010000286.1:0-19962 GCA_046051005.1 Bacteroidota bacterium | reverse complement strand
CATTTCCGCGTGGATTTACGTCGCGTGGCGTTCTACCGCTACCACTATTAGGGGCATTTGCTCTTGTTGCGCCAGCTTCGGCTACACCAATTCGATTGCCGCGTGGGTTGTTGGTGACCCCCCCAGTATTTGGACGACCACCGCCGCGAACGGAACCGCTTGGCAAGGTAGGCAAACTACCCGAACCTGTGGTGCGAGGTCCATAAGCAACGCCTTTCGGATTGCTGAAAGGTCTGTCCCAATTCGAGTTGCTGGTCCAACCTGTTGAGTAATAATTTCTGCCCCAACTGCGACCCCAACCGCCACCGTAATAGCTCGGCGCGTAATAGTTGCTATAAAATGGGTCGTAGCAATTGTAGCCACCGTATCCCCAATTGTTGTTATAACTCCACGAAGGCGTATTCCAATAGTTGAATGAATAACAATTATTGTAATAATAATTATAACGATTCCAACCATAAAAGTCGTTGCCCCAGTAGTTGCGATTCCAACGATTGTGGAAGTGGCGACGCGACCAATAACCGCCCTGCGTTGAAAATGCAAACGGACGCGAATAGTTGTCCCAATGATAAGGGTCGTAATAGTATGGGTCAACGTAATAAACGTCGAAATACGAATACGTCGGCACAGCGCGGTGGAAGCGGCGAAGGCGGCGCGAATATTGGAAATCGTCGTCATCTTCGTCCGATTCGTAATATTCATAACCATCGTCATGTGATTGCCCGTCTGTTGTGGCAACATTGGTGCCATAGTCAGGACTGGTGCGCGTCGTCGTCGTGCGAACGTCGCGGCTTGGGTCGTAATATATATCGTCATATTGTGCGGCGATATTGCCGACTGCGACGAGGCAAAAAGCCAAAACCGACCAAAAACGAATTTGAAACATATTTCTCATGTCACACAAAGAATTTTAGAGTTGTGAAACAATATTTTGAATAAAAAAAATTAATAAATAATAAAGTGTAAGAATTTTGAAAGCGATTTGAAAAATTCTAATTTTTCATTTCATTTTTCTTTTGTCTAATCATTTAGACTTGAATTATGACGCTAAATTACATGCTTTGGCAATACGTATGCGTTAAAATTCCGTTAAAATTTTTCTTAATTCCCATTTTATTGTGTTAAAATTCTTTTTTAACCTTATTTTTTCCTTAAAACGGACAAAAAACAGGTAAAAATAGTCATAAAAAAATGAAAAAAAAATCGTTTCTATACAAAAAAATCATTTTTTCGGTCGGATACTGGGGGGGGCATTTTTGATTTTAAACGATAAAATGAAAGATTTAAAAATCAAATCAAGTCTTTTTTTTCTACAAAAATGGGCGACATCCACATTTTTTTCTTTACTTTTGCGCCCTTAAAAAAAATAAAAACGTTTTAAAATAAAAACGCCAAAAAGATATGTCAGTCAATACGTTTGAAAAAATTGAATCATTAATTGCTGAAATTGAAGCCGCCGCACCTCAATCGGCTGCGGAATTAGAACAGTTTAGAATCAAATATTTGGGTTCAAAAAATATAATTAAACCATTATTCGGTGAAATTGTAAACGTGGAACCTGCGCGTAAAAAAGAATATGGGCAACTTTGCAATGCTGCAAAAATTGCTGCTGAAAACAAGTTTGCGGAACTCAAAAACGCGCTCGAAGCCCAAGCCGACAGCGCGAAAAATGCCATTTTCGACCTCACCGCGCCAGCCGAACCTTTCGCGACGGTGGGCAGTCGTCACCCGATTTCGATTGTGATGAATCGAATTGTCGAAATTTTTGAGCGCATTGGTTTTACCGTTGCCGATGGACCCGAAATTGAAACCGATTGGTACAATTTTACCGCCATGAACACGCCCGAAGACCACCCCGCACGCGACATGCAAGACACTTTTTACTTGCAAAACACGTCTGAATGGCTCCTCCGAACCCATACTTCGCCCGTTCAAGCGCGAATTATGGAAAAATCCACGCCGCCCATTCGCGTCATTGCGCCGGGTCGCGTCTATCGAAATGAAACCATTTCGTCGCGTTCGCATTGCCAATTTCACCAAGTCGAAGGCTTGTATATTGACGAAAATGTGTCGTTCGCGGACATGAAACAAACCCTGTTTTATTTCGCGCAAGAAATGTTCGGCGCAACAAAAATTCGTTTGCGACCTTCATTTTTTCCTTTCACAGAACCTTCTGCGGAAATGGACATTTGGTTGGGAACCGAAACGGAAAAAAATGCACGCCTCACGAAAGGCACGGGTTGGCTCGAAATTTTGGGCTGCGGCATGGTGGACCCGCAAGTATTGAAAAATTGTGGCATTGATTCCGAAAAATATTCTGGTTTTGCCTTTGGAATGGGCATAGAACGACAAGCATTGCGCCTTTTTGAAATGGGCGATATTCGATTGTTGTTTGAAAATGATGTCAGAATGTTGCAACAATTTTCGGCGGCGATATGATTTTTAAATCAATAAATATAAAAAATAAATCAAGAGAAAAAATGAAAAGTTTAGCGGTTTATTGTGGTTCTCGTGGCGGAAATCGGGCGATTTATGCCGAAAAAACTGCCGAACTGGGCAAATTGATGGCAGAAAAAAACATCGAACTCATTTTTGGAGGTGGTTCGGTGGGCTTGATGAATGTGGTTGCCGAATCCGTTTTGGCGCATGGCGGCGTGGCGACGGGCGTGATTCCGCACTTTTTGGACGCGCACGAAGTGGGGCATAAAAACCTTACGAACATGCACCGCGTAGAAACTTTTCCCGAACGAAAAACCATGATGATTGACCTTTCCGATGCCTTTGTTGCCCTGCCCGGCGGCTACGGAACGTTGGAAGAAATTACGGAAGTGCTGACGATTTCGATTCTCGGAGACATGCAAGGCATTCGCCGTCGCCCGTGCGGTTTTTTGAATGTGGAAGGATTTTACGATGCCTTTGAAGCGCAACTCGACCGCATGGTGGAAGACGATTTTTTGCATATTTCGTATCGAAAAAATGCTATTTTTGCAAAAGAACCTGCCGAATTGCTTGAAAAAATGATGAAGTGGTCGCTTGATACCTACGATAAATTTGATGGTGATATTTTTGTAAAATAAAACTTAAAAAAAGCTACCCCCCAGTATTGTCCCCCCTCAATCCCCCCGAAGGGAGGAGGAAAATCTCTTTTTTCAAAAAAAAAGGGATTTTTTTTATACAACTTATCAAAAAAAAGTTTAACTTTGCAGACCATTAAAATAATGGCATTGTAGTTGAAAATCAAATTATAAATTTTTTAAAAAATACTTTTAAACTATAAAAATTTTGTAAAAAATGTTAAGAATAATAGAAAAAATCATAAAAAGATGGACAGACCGCATTGAGCGTTCAACGTTTGGGGTTTGCGAATATTTGGGCGAAAAAATGCGCTTGACTTCGTCGCGGGTTCGATTGTATTTTATTTATGCGTCATTTATCACCTTTGGTTCGCCGTTGGTGTTGTATTTGGTGGTCGCTTTTTGGATGAATATTCGCAGTTATTTCAAGCGTCATCGAGATTCTATTTTTGGTTGATTCAATCAAAAATAGACAAACCGTTTTGTCATTTTTTGGATAAAAATATAGAAAAATCTGTCTCACGTATGTAAGTACGAGAGACAGATTTTTTTTTAATATAAACGATATATTTTGCGTATTTTTTCTGTAAAAAAGGCGATTTTTAGTGAAATATACTGGGGGGGGGCATTTTTTTGATAAAAAATCAAATTATTTAAATAAATTATCTGAAATAATATACATTTCTGAATTACCATTTATTTGGTATTTGGCAAGCCATTTGTACTTCTATGTTTTGTTTTTAAATAAATAGAGAACTACCTTTTTCAGAGATAATAAAAGTTCAGAAACTACAAGTCAATATTTTCAATAATCATTGAATATTTTATACATCATTTTTTTACAAATAATTTTCATAAAAACGTATGCAGATGAAAGGAAAAGTACTTTTCAGCCTCGTTTTAGTATCGTTGTTTTTTGTTTCGCGTTTACATGCCCAGTGCAATAGCGAACGATTAACACTGCGCGTCACGACCGTTGTATATACAGGCGCGGACGCTGAGGCTGCGATTGACCCGCGTATCGCGATTAACGGTTCTGTCGGCGCATCTACTGGCGCACTTGCCTGTGATGCGGCGATAAATAACATTTCACGCAGTTTTGCCTATAATTACGACATGGTTACGCACGCATTAGCTTGCGGTGGCGCATTGCCCGCAGTTTCGGTGAACTATTCGGCGCACGAAGACGACGGCGCGGCGAATAGTTGTACGTATTGCGGTGGCGGTATCTGTGGACTCGCGGACGATGACAATGTAGTGGTTCCCGCTACCGCCATCAATATTGCTTCGATTCGCACTGCGCCCAATCATACGGTGACGCAAACGATTACGTCAGGCGCGTGGAGCATTACTTTTGAAGTCCATTGGGTAAAACTTTGGCAAGTTGGAACAGTAGGCAGCGCATCTTTTTGGATGAAAGCAGACCAAGACATTGCGCCGTTGGGCAGCGCGGGTGCGTTGACAAGCTGGCTTGATGTGACGACCAACAACACGATGACGATAACTGGTGCGCCACAAGTCGTTCAAAATGTCATCAACTTTAATCCAATCGTCCGTTTCACGGGCGCGGAAAAATTGGTGGGCAATAGCAGCATCGGCATGGACGAAGCCTTCGCGGTGGTGTCTTACGCGGGTGCGACGACCATTGAACGCGGCACGGTGATTTCGCCGACCACAAACACCGATGCAGGCGATTTGCGATATTATTTCCGTTCGACATCAGGTGCGCTTTATACGGGTTTGATGCCCTTGAATCAAAATCCAGCCGTTTACGTCACAACTACGGTTCCTGCTGACGGGGAAGTGGCGATTTATAACGTGGGTGTTTCCAATGCCCGAAAAAATGGTGTTTTTGGTGGTTCTGGTTCGACGGGACTTTCTATGGACGGTATTCCGCAGGTGGGCGATGCATCGTCAAATACTTTTAAACTCAAGGGCGATTTGGCGGAAGTCATTTTGTTCGATGGGGCGGTTTCGGCAACGGACAGGCTTAAAATTGAGACGTATTTGGCGGTAAAATATGGCATTACGTTGGGTGGAAACTATGTCAACATGGCTGGTTCGACTGTTTATAATATTACCACTTATGGCAATGACATTGCGGGCATCGGTCGAGAAGACAATGAAAATTTGCACCAACGCCAATCAAAATCGTTGAACAGCGATGAATTTTTGACGGTGGGTTTGCGAGAAATTGCGGCTTCAAATACCGCAAATTCTCATAATTTGATAGACGGCACGTATGCCATTTGGGGGAATGACAATGGCGCGTTGACCAGTTCGACCACCAGCGCGGCGGCTTCGGCGGCTTGCCCTGTGGTGGGATTGGACAGTTGGTTTAATAGAAAATGGAAAGTTACAGAAACGGGTTCGGTGGATTCGCTTCACTTGCGCATTCCGACGGCTTCGTTGGTGGGTTTAGACCCTGCGCAACCGATTTATTTGGTCTATTCGACGGACAATTTTGCCACATTTACCTACAAAGCGATGACTTTGAATGGCGCAAATCAAGAATTGACGCTCGATTTTCCTGCCAATGCGACGACTTATTTTACGTTTGCAGGCACAGGTACTGGGGGGGGGACTACGTATTGCGCGGGTTCGCATTCCATCAACTGGAAAACACAAGGTTGGACGGCGGGCGCGCTTTCAAAGTCCATCAGTTTGGCAGGCGGTTTGACGATGACGGCAACTGTTAGCAATCCAAATAGCATTTTGAGAGCAGGTTATCCAAAAATGTTTTCAGGTTTTCCGCTTACTTTTATTGATTCAAAGTCTAGTGCTAATGCCGTGACTTGGCAATTTGCGTTCAATCAAATGACTTCGGGCGTGAGTTTTCCGATTTATGACATTGACGGCGTGGGAACCTTGCGCGAACACGTCACCATTCAAGGCTATCGCGGTGCGACGTTGGTAAGTCCGACGTTGACAAAACCTGCGCTTTCGGCAACTTCTATCGCAGGAAATGTGGTAACGGGAAATGTAAATAATCTTTCTACGTTTTCTGCTTTTGGTCGCGTTGATGTTTCCTTTGGTCAACCGATTGATAAAGTAGTAATTACGTATAAAAATAATAGAAATACTTATAGAAAAATTTCGGCAGCTATGGCGATTGGTGACATTGCCATTTATTGCCCTGCCGCGCCGACGAATAAAGACAACATCAATGTTGCAAAATTTGTAACGACGGGCGGTGTAAACATCGGAGATACGATTACCTATAATTTCAAAATTAACAATGGAAATTGTACGGCGACCACCATTGATTTCAATGACAATTTGCCTTCGGGCATGGCATGGGTTGCCAATAGTTATGTTTCGCCGTTGGTCGGTGGCACGTTGAATAGTTATGCGGGTTCGCAAAATTTTTCGTTGACGGGCGTGAGTGCGCCTGTGGGCATCACGACGTTTTCGCTCAATGCCGTGTTGACGGGTCCTTCGACGGGAACGTACAGCAATGAAGCATCAATTACGGTAAATGGTAATACGTATCCTTCCATCAATGGTTGGACGGGTGCGCGGACGGCTACGCCTGTGGTGGCGGGTACGCCGTTGCCGATTGCGCCGTTGACGATTACAAAATCGGTTTCGCCTGCGAGTGTCAACCAGTCGGGCATCGTGACGTTTACGTATGACTTTAACAATACGAGTGGTGCGCCGATTGCGGTTGATTTTGCGGACAATATCCAGCCGGATTCGGTGACGTATGTGGCGGCAAGTTTGGTCAATCCGAATGGCGGTAGCGCGAATGTCTATGCAGACGAGGCTTCGTTGGGCATTGCGGGCATGTCCATTCCTGTTGGAAATTCGACGGTGACGGTGCAGGCGCAAATGCACGGCGTAGCGGTTGGAACCTATCAGAACGTAGCAACCATTACGCCTACGGCAGCGAGTGGGTTTAAAGAAGAAGATATTTTTTCTAATTCCGTTTCTTGGACGGTGACAAATGCGCCAAGTGGGGCAGCATTTGGTTATGATTTCAATTGTAACGGCTCGGTCGTGACGGGTACTTTTGTTGCCAACGCCGCGACGGGTCAAACAGGAACTTTGACGATTCCAATTACCGTCAGCAGCACGGGTTCGGTGACTTTGACCGTGACGGGCGCGGGTTTTTCAGGAACAAGAACCCTCAACTTGACGACAACAACGGCTTCGGTGACCATTCCAATTACTTACGACGGGTCGGGCGCGGAAGGTACGCGAGCGTTGACCGTCAACTCGACGGCAGCGACGGGAACTTGTGGTGCAAATGCCATCATTCAAGCCGCTTGTAAGTCAGACGCAGGTCGAATTGGACGTTGAAAAAGCCCCCCCACCCCCCAAAGGGGGGATTTTGGGAATTAAAAATGTTTTTTTCCTTTAAAGTTGATTGAAAAATTGGTTTTATACTGGGGGGTAAGATATTTTTTTGAAAAGTCTTGATGATTTAGAAAATATCAACGCGAAGCCTGAAAAACGGATTTTTTTGAAATCAAAAATGTTTTTTCCTTGAAAATTAGTTGAAAAATTGGTTTGATACTGGGGGGTAAGATATTTTTTTGAAAAGTCTTGATGATTTAGAAAATATCAACGCGGAGCCTGAAAAACGGATTTTTTTGAAATCAAAAACGTTTTTTCTATAAAAAATAATTGGAATTAATAATAATAATAAAAATAAATATTCATCAAAACGTAACGGAATTAGATGATGAAAATTACAAATAAATATCAAAATCCTACGCCAATTTTGAGCGTGGGTCACGTCCGATGGCTCGGAATTTGGGCGTTGCTGTTTTCGCTGCTTTTTGCCGAAAAACTGAACGCCCAAGCCTGCGGCAGTTGCGCAACACCGAGTTGCGCCGCCGTGAAACAATACGTCAACAAAACGACCGCACAAGGTGGCGCGGGCAAAATTTGGCAAAACTACACTCCAAATTTGCCGCCTTCGACGGGCAGTTTTACGGTTTACACGACGATTCGGACGGACGTAAACGGGCAAGTTGCGGTCATGCAAGAATTGCAAGTTTTTGGTCCGACGACGGGTCTTACGCCCAATATCGTGTCGGCGGCTTCGTCTCGAACGTATAAATTGTTTGAGATGTCGAACGCCTCGTGCGCGGGTGCGGGCATTGCGCCTAACATTCCGAACGACGGTTTGAGTACGACTTTCAATCCCGGTTGGACCAATTTGTTGCCCAACACGGACTATAAATTGGCATTAACGACCAATTTGAGCGGCATGGCAAGTGGCTATGTATATCAAGGTTTTAATATTCGTTATTACCATTCGGTTCGTGCGATGGGCGCATTTACGTTCAACTGTGGCACATCGAGCTACACGGGAACCTTCACGGCAAACGCAACGGGCGGTCAAACGGGCGTTTTGAATGTTCCGATTTCGGGCGTTTCGGCGGGTATTGCGAATCTTTCGGTGTCGGGTGCGGGTTTTTCGGGTTCGGTTTCGACGATAATTGCAGTTGGTCAAACTTCGATTGCGGTTCCGATTACTTACGACGGTTCGGGCGCGGCGGGTGCGCACAGCGTGACGGTGACTTCGACGCAAGGAAGCGGAAGTTGTAGCAAAAATATTACGGTGTTGCCCGTTTATGCGACTTGTCAATTCGTTTGTACAGGCGCGACGGCAGCGACGGGAACTTTTACGGCGAACGCAACGGGCGGTCAATCGGGCAGTTTGGTGATTCCAATTACCAGCGTAACGGCTGGTTTGGCGAATTTTACGGCTTCGGGCGGTGGTTTTTCGGGCGTTTTCACGGGCAGTTTGACGAGTGGTCAAACGTCGGTCACGATTCCGTTGACGTTTGACGGGTCTGGTTCGGCTGGTTCACGCACGTTGAGCATCACGTCTCCGCAAGAAACGGGTTCGTGTGCGGCGCGTGCGGCGGTGGCTGCACCGGGCGCAAGTTTTGCTTTTAATTGTGGTTCGGCTGCGGTTTCGGGCAATTTTGTTGCCAATGGTGCAACGGGTCAAGGCGGTTTTTTGACCGTACCGATTTCGGGTGCGACGGCAGGAACGGTTGGTTTTACGGTTGCTGGCGGTGGTTTTTCGGGTAGTTTGTCTGCGACTTTGGTTGCCAATCAAACTTCGGTGACGATTCCATTGACTTTTGACGGTTCGGGCGCGGCAGGCAGCCGTGCCATGACGGTGACTTCGAGCGCGGCAACGGGCAGTTGTACGCCGTCCGCAACGGTGACGGCTCCGAATGCGGCAGGTGCGATTACGTTTGCTTGCGCGGCTACGGCTACATCGGTGGGAACGTTTACGGCAAACGGCGCGGCGGGTCAAAACGGTTTGTTGACGGTCAATTTTACGACACAAACGGCGGGTCAGGTGACATTTTCTGTCACGGGCGGCGGTTTTTCGGGAAGCATGACGGCGAATGTAGCGGCGGGTCAAACCTCCGTGAATGTGCCTGTTGTGTTTGATGGGTCGGGCGCGGCGGGCAATCATGCCATTGCCGTAGCGTCAAGCGCAGCAACGGGAACTTGTGCGATGAATGTTTTGGTGAATGAAATTTTTGATTTTGCTTGTCCAAATTTTAATACGGCTTCTAATTTCCTTTCAAATGGTCAAACTCAAAATGGTAATTTGGTGATTCCGATTCAAAATACGGGTTCGGGAGCTGCTACGTTTGCGGTTACTGGGGGGGGCTTCACGGGAACCTTGACGACCAATTTGTTGGACAGCCAACGCTATGTTTCGATTCCCGTCGTTTTTGACGGGTCGGGCGCGGCGGGCAATCGAGCGGTGACGGTCACGTCGGCGCAAGGCGGCGGTACGTGTGGCGTAAACGTTTGGATTAACAATCCCGCCATGCAAGGTTGCGACTTTTTGACGACCGAAGATATTGATATAAAAATTCATAGTCAAAATGGAAATGCAGGTTTTTCAACGCATTATGTGTTGGTAGATGCCAATAATGTGATTCGATATTCCGTAGCGGCGATGCCATTTTCGGGGATTGCAAAGGGCGTTTATACAGCTTATGCGGTCAATTACTCGGGAACGGCTCCAAATTTGACGGTCGGAACAAACCTCAATGCCATTGGCGGTTCGTGTGTGGCGTTGTCAAATGCCTATCCTTTGAAAGTTTGTCCCGCCTTTACGTTTAGTTGTGGCGATGCAAATTATACGGGAACTTTTGTTGCCAACGGCATCGCGGGGCAAACGGGTGTTTTGAATGTAGTTTTGAAAAATCCTTTGCCAGTGGCTACGACTTTGACGGCTTCGGGCGCGGGATTTTCGGGTTCGAGAACGCTTGTGTTGACGGCAAATGATACGATTGTACCGTTCACATTGACCTATGACGGGTCGGGTTCGGGTGGAACTATTTTGTTGAATGTAGCGGCTGCAAATGGAGAAAGTAATTGTAGCATTTCGGTGATTGTGTTGCCACCGCCGCCGCCTGCGCAATTTACTTTTGACTGTTCGGCGAGTGCCGTAGATGCTACGTTTTATGCAACGGGCGGTCCGCAATCGGGTAGTGTGGCAGTCAATTTGACGGGTGTGGTAGCTGGTACGGTTGATTTTACGGTCATCGGATCCAGTGGTTTTTCGGGAACGATGGACAACGTGAGCCTTACCAATGCGATGAATAGTCTCGTGATTCCTATTTCTTTTGACGGCAGTTCGCCTGCGGGAACGCGCACGATTACGATTTCGTCGCCCAGTGCAACAAATACGTGTTCCTTTACGACCAATGTGTTGGCAGTTTGTGCAACGCCTTCGGTCGGCGGAACGGTCAATTATACTGGGGGGGGGCTTTGTTCGACCGCCAACTCGGGTTCGGTATCGCTTTCGGGCGAAACGGGAGCCGTCGTGAAGTGGCAAACGTCTATCAATGCAGGTGCAAACTGGACGGACATTGTCAATACGGCAACAACATTCGCCTTTACAAATGCTGCCAATGGGCAACAATACAGAGCCATCGTGAACGGTGGCGCGGGCTGTTTAGATGCCAATGCAACGGCGGCGACCCTCACCACCAGCGCGGCGGCATGTGCCACAGGCTGTAATGTACCAAAACCTTCGGTGAATCATTAATTGAAAGCCTCCTCCCTTCGGGGGGATTGACGGGGGACTGAGTCTTTTTTTTTATTGTAGCGTGCGACGGTAGTTGCGCGCTACAATTTTTTTTGATAAAGTAAGAATTATTAATAGATTTGAAATAACTTTGTTAAGGTATTTTGGCAAGTAATTTGACGATTAGATAAGCATGTAAATATTTCCCATTTGATTTTACTAAATTCGCAATAAAAAAAAACACAAGCCCTCTGCCATTCTGTTCAAGAGGAAACGCATTTCAAAAAGAATAAAATTAGCGCATAGAGAAAAGTTTTTCAAAAAAAATGCCCCCCCCCCAGTATAAAAGGGCTATTTTCTCTATTTTTGATTCATCAATAATAGAGAAAATTAAGATTATTCGTTTTTCAAAAAAAAATAGACAATATATGAAAGCCTATCAATTTCGTTTCGGCGTAGTGGCATTTATTACACTTGTTTTTTCTAACACGGTTTTTGCGCAGCTCAAACTCGGTGACAATCCTGGTACCATCAATCCGTCGGCGGTGTTGGAGATGGAAACGACCAATAAAGGTTTGTTATTGCCGCGTGTTACGTTGACAAGTACGACGACTTTTGCACCGCTTTCGGCACACATTGCGGGCATGACGGTCTATAACACGGCAACCGCAGGCGACGTTACGCCCGGTTATTATTACAATGACGGCACGAAATGGGTCAAATTGTCGGGTAGTGCGTGGTCGTTGACGGGAAACACCGCAACAAACTGGCAGAACAATTATTTGGGAACCAGTGACTTACAGAGTTTGCGTTTTCGCACGAACAATGCACAACGCATGATGATAGATAGCACATTTGGCAATGTTGGCATCGGACGGGATTTTTATCCAAATGCAAAATTGAATATTTTATATGATGAAGCCCAAACTAATGTTCAGGCGCAACCCAATGGCATTTACAATGAAATGTGGGTTCGGCAGACCGCAAATGGCTTAAAATACGCTTGGGGTATCAACAGTAATGTAAAACCTAATATTTCTGCGGGCGTTACGAATACGGGTTTTTATGAAGGCATTAGAAGTGACGTTATCAGAACGCTTGCCACCGATGCGGGTACGCTTGCTGCTTCGACGGGCATGAGCATCAATTACGGTCATGCGACGGGATTGGCAGCAACGGCGACTACAACCAACGCATCGGGTCTCCAAATATTCAGTTATGGAGAAGCGGGAACCATCACAAATATGCGTGATTTGTATATCCGTACCTCCAATCCAGGTGGCACTATCACCAACCGTTGGGCGATTTTTCAAGAAGATGTCAACGCAAAAAACTACTTTGCGGGCAATTTGGGCATCAACACGACTACCCCCCAGTATAAACTCGATATTGATGCCAATACAGGTGCATCGGGCAACCCTCTACGCCTTTTGGGTTTAAATGCAGGCGCAACAACGGATTCCGTTTTGACTTCCAACGCGGGCGTGGTACGTCGTTTGGGAATGAATCAGCTCAATGCTAATAATTGGCAATTGGGCGGTAATGCCGTTTCAAGTGTTCAAAATATTGGTACTACTTCTAATTTTGATTTACCTTTTTTGACGAATAATACGGAACGAATGCGCATTACGACTGCGGGAAATGTGGGCATCGGCACAACTGCACCGAACAATCTGCTTACCATTGACGGCATGGCTTCTAATTACACTAGCGGTACGTTGGCTTATGTCAATGCAAGTACGAATAGTTCCACGAGCAATCAATTGGGGCTTGCGGCTAAACTTTCGGTTAATCCTGCGGCGGTGGCGGGTGCTTTGTCTATGGCGGGCATCTTCGGAACGGCTGACGCGGCGGGTAGCAATCTCGGCAATATCACTTTGAAAGCCGTTCATGGCGAAATTTATTATACAGGAACAGGTGCGCTCAATCTCGCGGCAGGTATAACAGGAAATTTATATAATACCTCGACGGGAACCATAGGTAGAGGCGCGGGTGTACACGTTTTGTCTAATGTCAATTCGGGTGGAGGTACAATTACCAATAATTATGGTGTATTGGTTGAAAATCAAACGGCGGGTGCGAATGACTATGGGGTGTATATCGAAGGTGCAGAAACCCGTTCTTTGCACGTCAATACGGGAACTTCTTACTTCGGCGGCAACGTCGGCGTTGGCACTGTTACACCCACTTCTACGCTTCAAGTTTCGGGTTCAATCGCTGTTGCTTTTGCGCATGTCACGGCTAATACGACGCTCAACGGGTCGAATCATATTGTTTTGGCTGATGCTACATTGAGTCCAATTACTTTGACTTTGCCGACTGCCAGCACTTGCACAGGGCGAACGTATGTGATTGGAAAATCTGATGAAACGGCTAACGTCGTCACGGTTTCGCCCGCTTTGTCTTTGACGAAAACGACAACCATTTCAACGCTCAATTTTGCTAAAAAATATAAAATCGTAAGCGACGGCACAAACTGGTGGATTTATAGCGAATAGAATAAAAAAAAGCCCCCCTCAATCCCCCCAAAGGAGGGACGCAAAGCCCCCAAAACACCAATGGGGGCTTTTTATACTGGGGGGGGGCTGTTTTTGAAAAAAAATACCATAATTAAGGTATTTTTGGCAAGCAATTTGAAAGGTATGTATAAATGTAGATAATTTCTAAAAAAGGGAATTATATTTTTAACACATTAATTATTAAAATAGAATAACAAAAACCACAGTACTTCCATTATTTCAAATTGGAAGATTATTTCATTTCAGTAGTGTCCCCCCTCAATCCCCCCGAAGGGAGGAGGAAGTTAAGGCGTAAGAAAACTAAAAAGTACCCCCCCCCAGTATCTGACGGTATTTTTGGTTTCCTACGTCATCTCGAAAGGGAGTTCTCTCCTCAATCCCTCCGAAGGGAGGAAAAAGGTATGTTTTTTTATTAAGGTTTTATATTTTTTATCAAAATTATTTGTTTTCCAAAAACGAATAATATTTTTTTTCATTAAAAATTGAATAGACATGAAATCACAAGTTACACAGACGACGGGTGTTTTCGGGCGAAGGAAGCGATTATTTTTGCTATCTTCGCTGCTGATTTTTTCGGTTTTCAATACCGTTTTTGGTCAATCGCCCGGTGGCGTGAACACCAATTTACGGGTTTGGCTGAAAGCCAATGCAGGTTTTACGCCTGCGGCTTGGACCGACCAATCGGGCGCGGGTAATACGTACACGCAAACCAATGCGACGCGGCAACCCAGCTTGGCAGCCGCCAATGGTGCGTTTAACTTCAACCCTTCGGTGAATTTCAACAGCCATTTCATGGTCGTTCCGAGCGGAAAACCGTTTACGGCAAACAACAAAAATGGCACTGTTTTCGTCATCGTCAACCACACTTCGATAGTGGGTAACCAAGACTATTTGGGTTTTGGAGCCACGACAACGGGTGCAGCTTTGACGAATGCCAACAACCCCGTCGTGGGTATGGCAGGCAGCACGGGCAACCCCTATTGGTACGACGGTGACTGGCCCATCTCGACGGGAATCGCCAACGAAGTGGATAAAACCGCTTTGTTAGACTTTCGTTGGACCTACAATGCGCTGACCGCACAGCCCATTTTGATGTCAAAAAATGGCGTAAGTGGCTATTCCACCGCTATTTTAACCAACCTCATCAATACGGCAAGCGGCTCCATTTTGGGCAGCCAACCCGAAGATTTGAAGGCTGACATGGGCGAAATCATCGCTTATGAAGAAAATTTGACAGGAACTGCTTTGGAAAAAGTACGTTCCTATTTGGCGATTAAATACGGTTTGACACTCAATCACAACTATTTGTCGGCAACAGGTTCGACGATTTATAGTTTGACGGGCTACGCCAATAATGTGGCGGGCATCGGGCGCGAAGACGCGCAAGGCTTAGACCAAAAGCAATCGAAATCAGTCAACGCAGGTTTTCAACCGACGATTGGTTTGACTTCTATTGCCACTTCTAACAGTGCCAACGGCGCAACTTTCACCGACGCAACCTACTTAATGTGGGGCAATGATGGCGGTTCAACAAGTTTTGGTGCGGCATTGACTGCGCCATCGGGTTTGACTGCGAATAATCGCATGAACCGAATTTGGAAAGTGCAAGAGACTGGCTCGGTTGGGACGGTCAAATTTGCGATTCCGCAAGTCGGTTCGGGTGGAACAGTCTATTTAATCCGTTCTACCGATGCAACTTTCGACGCAACAGATACATGGATTCCATTGAGCAATTTGACGGTCGGTTCTACCAATTATTTGGCAGGAGACATTAATTTCAATAATGGAGACTATTTTACAGTAGCAACTTATATTACTGCTCCTGGTTGCGTGGCATCAGGGCTTGATTTTTGGCTCGACCCGTCTAAAAATGTAACCAAATCGGGCAATCTTGTAACAGACTGGGACGATGCAGACGCAAATGGCAATAATCCGTCGCTTGTGCAAGCGACGACTTCAATTCAACCAGAATTTTCAGCAGGCGATGAATTGAGTAACTTCAATCCATATATCGATTTTTCGGGAAGCGATAGATTGTATCAAGACCTCACGGGCAGCAGCTTTTCAAACAGCCACACTACCTTTGGGGTAGTTAACCAATACGGAACAAAAACGAGTTATTCGCATTTTATCCGTTTTTCAAGCGCAAGCAATTCAGACGGAGGAACGCATAACTGGGGTTTAGGTTATCCCGATATTGCCCAAAGTAAGGTGGGACTTCACTACATTACCGCTCCATTTGCGGGCGTTGCACCCGGAAATGTCTATAATCGGGTCAATGGAAATAGAACGATTTTGCAAAATGTTCCAACGCTTTATAGTGCCTCGCTCAATAGCGCAACGGGTGCTACGGCGGTCGGTCACAATGGCAATGAAGTATTGGCAACTGGATTGTCGGGCGGTTCTTTTGTCCCCTACAATTCGCTTACAGTTGGCGGTGGAACGGTTTATGGTATGTCTGACAACAAAACGCAAGAGATTATTCATTATTCTAGAGAATTGACGGTGCAAGAAAGACAAAGAGTGCAAACGTATCTGGCTATCAAGCACGGCATTACTTTGGACAATCAAGACAATAGCGCAGCTATCGTAGAAGGAGATTATATCTTGGGCGATGGCACGACGAAAATTTGGGATAAAACAGCAAATGCGACTTACCACGGTAATATTTTAGGTATTGGGCGCGATGATTGTCAAGGATTGAATCAAAAGCAATCAAAATCGGTCAATGGAGGTTTTCAACCTCTCTTGGCAACAACGGGTTTTGCGGCAACAAACTTGACGAATACATCGGGTTTTACGGCAGATAAATCTTTTTTGGTAGCTGGCAGCGACAATGGCGCAACTTCTTACGCCGTACCGATGGCTTTCCCTGCGGGCGTAGTGGCGAATAACCGCATGACTCGTATTTGGAAAGTGCAAGAAACGGGAACTGTTGGAACGGTCAAATTGGCAATTCCGAGTTCTTCTAATCAAACATATTTGGTGATTTCTAATGACGCAACCTTCGATTTGTCGGATACTTACGTCGAAATGACCAATTATACTGGGGGGGGGGTAAATTATTTGGCTACGGACATTAATTTCACGTCTGGTCAATATTTTTCTTTTGCTTCTTATGTTTCGGCTCCTGGTTGTGTGGCTGCCGACTTGAAAATGTGGCTCAAAGCAGACGAAGGCGTAACGGCAACTGCCAATAAAGTTTCGTCTTGGGCTGATGCAGGTGGCAATATGACGGTGGTACAAAACACCGCTACACGTCAACCGACTTGGGTCGATAACGTGATGAACTTTAACCCTGCATTGGATTACACTGGGGGGCAATCGTTGACAGCAACTACAGGCGGACAAGCCGTTTTGCCAGGTGTAAACGACCCTGCTACCATTGTTGCCGTTTCGACGAACAGAACTGTTGGCGGTGGCTGGAAAACATTGGTGTCGTTTGGTGGACCTGCGGACTACCCGTCTTTGCACTGGTATGGCGACCAACCCAGCCTTTACATTGATGCGACAACGACGGTGCATAACTTGCACACGACCAGTTTGCCACTCAACACGCCTTACATTTTTAATAGTTCGACCAATAATGCGTCGCCAAAAGATGTAAAAGTTTCTTACAATGGATTTTTGACTTCACGTCAAACGTTTACGGGTGCGGACGGTCAATTTCCGACGGCTGCCAATTCAAATCCGTTGGTTATCGGTGCAGAAACTGATGCCGCGGGCGAACCTTTGGACGGCTATTTGACAGAAGCAATTGCCTATAATCGCGTGTTGACCGATGCAGAATTGCAACGTGTTAACAGTTATTTAGGGATTAAATACGGTATTACACTCGACCACAATTATGTAAATGGTCGTGGATTTGAGGTGTATGATAGAAGTACTTTTGGAAATAATGTTTTTGGTATCGGACGTGAAATTTGTTCAGGTTTGCATCAAAAACAATCAAAATCTATCAATGCAAATACCAAAATGACCATTGGTATTGCCGATTCTATTGCGCCAACGAATGCCGCACACCCAAGCGGTTTGGCTACGGACACGACGTATATCGTCATCGGCGACAATGCTGGCACTGGAACGACTGGTTATACTGGGGGGGGGGCATGTGCGCCGCCACCAACGGCTGATAAGTTCACAAATCTTAATTATAAAGTAACGGAAACGGGTTCGGTTCAATCTGTTCGCATTAAGTTCAATGCGGCTGGATTGGATTTCAACAATACGTATCCTGTTTACATGCAAGTGGCAACTGATGCGGCATTTACGAATATGATTTCTAATGTGCCAATGCAGTGGTCAGGTTCAAATATCGAAACCAATTATAATTTCCCTGCAAGTTCAACTTCTTATGTGCGTTTCATTGGAAATACGACCAATTTGGCGAATGTTTGTACAGCTTCAACGCCACAAACGTTCCACTTTAATGGTTGGTGGTATGGCGTAAAAAACAAAACCATTGTTGCCAATTACGGCGCAACTGCCAACGCTGGCGACATGGTGATGAAAACAACAGTTACAGACGGCACGCCAAATGTATTGTTGTATCGCCCGACGGTGGATTGGTGGCCCGTTTTTGACGGGTACGGTTTGTTTTTCCCGCGTTATGGCAATGCGGCTTCGGAAAATAGCACGATGACGACGAAAATTGAATTTTTGTCGCAAGCAACTACGGGCGTGGCGAATGCTTCGGCAACGAAATTGGCTGCTGCTACGGCAAGTTTCATGATTTGGGATTTGGACGGTTACATCGGTTCACGCGACATTGTGAAGGTTTATGGAAAAATCGGTTCACAAATCGTTGACCCTAAATTGACACGTAATAAATATACAGCATTAACACTCAATCACGGGGGCGACCCGCAGTCGGTCATCGGCGGCGTTTTGCCTTGGGATTTGTCTTATTGGGGACGTTTATATGTTGATTTTGAATCACCTGTTGAAGAGATTTACATCGAATATAAACAAGATGCGACTTATGCGTTCAAAACGTATCAAGATTTCCGCATCGGACCCATTACGGCAACTTGTAAAGCTCCTTCTCCAAAAGTGAAATTGGTGGACAATGTCTATGTTTACAAACAGGTAGGTTCACCCGTCAAATCGGGAGATAAAGCGGTTTATAAATTTGCGATTCAGAATTTGGATTGTGGCAATAAAACGATTAATTTTAGTGATATTTTGCCTTCGGGTTCAGGTTTGACTTGGGCGGATAGCTCATTGGCAACGTCTTTGAACTTTGCATCGAACAATGCTTACGGCAATTCACAAACGTTGACTATCAATGGTTTGGTGGTTCCGTCGGGCATTTCGTATCTCGTTATGGAAGCAAAAACTTCCACAACTGGAACATTTAACAATCAAGCAACTTACACGGTTGGCGCAAATAATTATCTTTCAGACGACCCGAACCAATCGGGCATTAATTCGCCAACACCTTTGACAGTAATTGCGAATGACCCTGATGCAAATTTGACGATTGCAAAAACGGTAAACGCCGCCACTGCACAGCAAAATGGCATTTTGACTTACACTTTTGTGGTCACAAATCCAAACGGTGCGGCGGTAAAAGCGACGGTAACGGACATTTTGCCCGCAAGTACTGGGGGGGTATCTCCAACGTATGTTGCAAGCTCGCTCACGGGTGCATCGGGCGCGATTGTGTCTCCTTATGACGGTGAATCAAGTTTGACGATTCGTGATTTGTCAGTTCCAGCGAATGGAAGTTTGACATTGACTATTCAAGCAAACGTAGGAGCATTTACGCAAGGTGACACGATTAAAAACGTTGCAACAGTTACGCCAGACGTTTCAGAAGGATTCCGCATCATCGAAAAACCTTCGAGCGAAGCGAATACGGAAATTTTGGCTCCGTGTGCGGCAGGAAATACAGCCCCAACTTTGACGGCTACCACGCGCTCGAATACTTGCCCTGCAACAACGGCAAATTTGAGTACGATTACAGCAACCAATAGACCTTCGGGAACTGTTTTGACATTCCACTCGGCAACGCCTGCCACTTATGGCAATCGCGTAGCGGATTCAACAGCCGTAGGTGCAGGAACTTATTATGCAGCTTTCTACGACGGTGCATCGGGTTGTTTCAGCAATAGCGGAAACGGTACGACTGCGGTGACGGTAAGCATCAATGCTTGTATTACTTGTACAGGAACGACAATACCTAAAACAACTATTGCGCCCAGTACAGGAACTGTTGCAGATAATTATGTGGTGAATAGCCAATTCAAAATCGTTAGTCTTAGTGCGGGTGGAGGATATACTGATGCAGGATACGGTTATCGTTTTGGTACCCCAACTGCAACGACAGATAGAAATTATAAATTAG
>JBJOPA010000285.1:0-6850 GCA_046051005.1 Bacteroidota bacterium | reverse complement strand
GCCGCACTTTCAAAGGTTTCAGTAATCGGCACAGCCTCGCGTGAACGATTGACGGTAAAAATAGTACGTATCGTATCGTTAGACGTATTCAAATCTCCCACCAATTTTACCGAAATCACGGCAGGGAAAACACCATCGGTTTGGAAATTTAACGGACGGGAAAACGTATAAGAATAATTTGCATTGACAGCCAATGCCAAATTATTGAGCGTATCTCTGACCGTTTGATTGTTGACAGTATAACTCACCACAACACTCGAAATGGCGTTCAAACCGCGATTCTGAATCTGAATAGACAAAGGAATATTAGAAAAATTGGTTCCACAATTGAAAAAAGAACGTTGCGTGGGTGCGAGAATTGTACTCATCGAAGCATCAAAAGGAACCGCACAATTGATTAGGCTCTTTGTTTTCGGAATGGCAATGGCTCTACGGCTTTTTCCACCGTCAGGCAAAATAGCGCGCACGCTAAACCAAGTAGAATCATTGATGCCCAAAGCAAATTTATAATTAAAGGCATTTGTTTGACTCACGGAGTCCATAAATTTATTTCCTAACTTATACACTTCATATTGTGTTGCACCACTCACGCCATTCCACGAAAAAGTGGTGGAATCTAAACAACCTGCCGCAATTTGTAAGTTGGTTGGCACGGCAACATTAGAAAAATTTTCGTCAGAAATATCACTCACCATGCCCACTCGCGAAACCCGTATGCGCCCGCGACCCGTCTGTTGTGTCAAGTTGCTGGCAAGGGTTGCGGCGCGGTCTGCAATATTAGTTGTCGTTGCTACTGACTGCCAAGTTGTGCCGCCATCGGCAGAAAATTCGATGTTAAAACCGTTGTTTGCGGTGTTGCTGTTGGGCGAAACATAAGCGTCCCAACGGACGGTTGGTCTTTCCGACGGTGTCAAACCTTCGCCGCCATTTGGAAAAACAACGCGGATAGAATCGTTTTCAAATTGATAAACAATAAAAAAACGTTGTGCCGTTGCTTGCGGAACACTAAATCCAGACACTTCAATCGTATAATTCCCTTCTAACGAAGCATTGCTGCTGTCGGCATCAATCTGAACTTGTTCCACGTTGTTTAGGCGGTCAATGCCTTTTGTAGCGGGTTTGTTCAACGAGTCAATGATTGCTTCGCGTCGCAATACCCAAGGGAGAAAGGTGTTGGTGTTTTTACGAAGTTTCAAATCAAGGTCGTTGACCAACGCAAAACCTGCGGTCGTGCTGCCTGCGGTTTCTGCCCAATAAAGCATCACTTTCACTTGTTTTGTCCCTGCGGGAACAACGAGTGGAATTTGGCGCATTTGTCCGTTTGAAACCGTATCGGATAAAAAATTTCTGCTTTGCAGCAATCTGAAAGCGCGGTCTGCATTGATGCGACCAAAACCGTAGGTATAATCGGGTCCGAAATTGCCAACTTCGTCTGCCGTATTCATCAACGTTGCTTTGATGAGTGCGGCATTGGGACGCACGTCGTTGTTGAGGCTTCGATAGGCTTGATACAATTGTGCAGCAACGCCCGCAATGCCCGGCGAAGCAGCACTTGTGCCACCGCCAACTTGATAGGTGTTGTTCGGTGCGGTAGAATTTTGGCTGTTTCCATTCGCCGCAATGTCGGGTTTGATGCGCCCGTCAATGGAAGGACCTTTACTACTCGTCACATCAATGGCATCATTGGGTTGAACGTTTGCGGAAGCGATAACATTTTTTCCTAATTTATACCCCCCAGTAATATTGCCCCAACCCGTGATGGATGTGGTCGAAGTGGAGCCAAAACCGCCTATATAGCCGCAGTTCGCACTTGAATTGTTGCCCGCCGAAAAAACGTGTAACAACGTTGAATTAGCCAACATTTGGTTGTCTATTTGTTGCGATTCTGTTGTGTAGGCATTACAACCGTTTGAATAACTTGTAGAAGTAATGTGATAACCTGCATTTAGATTTGCCACCGCCGCCGTCAAGTGAGGATAGCCATTGATGGTATAAGTTTTGAGCAACGCGCCCGAAGCCATGCCGCGCATGAGCGGATTGAGGTTGCCTGCACCGACGGCGATACCGCCTGTCATGTCGCCGTGTGTGCCGCCCAAAGCAGTCAAATCGGAATAGGCTTGGGTCATTCGACCATGAAAATCAATGTGCGGTCCCACCACGCCATCGTCTGGAATGACAATGCCTTCGCCTGTGCCGTCAAATTTCCGTCCGTTCGCCGTTTCGGAAAACAAAAGGCTCGTGCGATGCAACGAACGCGCTCTTTCGTCTTCGGGTACTGGGGGGGGGGCAATTAATTCAAAAAATTGGACAAAACTGGCATTTGCCAATGTTTCGATTTGGGCGGGTGTGCCTGCCACTGCCAACGAATTTTCGATGGTTTCGGTGGCTTTTGTCAACGTAAAACCTAATTTCTGTAAAGCAAAAAACAAGGTTTCGCGTGAAATATTTTTGAAACCCGCCACGCGCAAGTGATAACGCCCGTCTGATGCGCGAGCATAGTCCGAAAATTCTAAATCGCGTTGCTGAAAACCGCGTTTGTCGGCAGCCCGAATCGGAAAAATGGAGCGAACAAATGGGGCTACATTTCGCAAATTCGATTGCTGTGGAATCGAAACCACGAAGGCGTGATACGGCACATAATCCAATAACTCCACGCCTGCAAGCGCGAGTTTTTGGGAAATTTCGGGCGTTAATGCTGATTGAAGTTTTAAAATGGCGTAATATTTTCCGTCAAAGATGGTTTCGGCGGGCAGCTGTAAGGTGCCGTCAAAATCTTTTTGTGCCGTGATTTTGCCGCCGCGTAACATCACATCAGTTTCGATGTTGAGGTTGTCGAAATGTTGCGCAGCAGCTTTGCCCATCGTCAGAAATAGGCAAATGAACAGCCCAAATCTGGCAAATCGGGCGAAAATTGTTGGTTGTGATTTCATTTTTAATTAAATTTTAACAGTTTTTTAACGTATTGATGATAAATTTTAACTTTTGATTAGCGAATAGAAAACGATACATTGCTTACTTTTGTGAGTGTTATTTCAAAAATGCTTGTAAAAATACATTTTTTCTTGAATTTGTAGTCAAACTTATTTTTAAAAACTATAATTTTTGATAAAAAAAATACACGTTTCCGCGATTTACAATAAAAAAGGGCAATCTCATCACTTTAAAATGTTTTCATTGTTCACCATTCGGCAGCTATATTTCCCTGAAATTCTAAAAAAAAAAGGTTCAACGCTCGTATTGTAGTGGTTGACCTTTTTCTTTTCGCGCCTGCACGCAGCAACGCGACCCAAAAAATATCAACGCAAAGCATGAAAAATGAAAACATCTTGAAAACAAAAATATTTTTCAAAAAAATACAAAAAAAAGCCCCCCCCCAGTATAAGCCCCATTTTTAGGTATTTTTGGAACGATATTTTATACTTTTAAAGGTGTACGAATGGGAAAATACAAATTATAAAATAAAAATATACAAAAAATACCGCTTTTGTGTTAATAATTGTCAAAATCGTGTAAAATGGTATCATTTTGGTAGCATAAATATTTGGAAAATGCGTAAATTTTTAGTGAATTGGTTTACAAACACTATTATTGCAAAATTTTTCATTTTAAATGAGAAGACGTAATCAATTTTATCTATTTCAATCGTTGCAAAACGTTCCCCAAATACGAACAACATCATTTTTTTGCTTTTTTTTTACTTTTTTTACTTTTTTTAGGAAAAACATATATTTTTTATTCCCTTAAAATTAGATTTTTTTAAACACGTTTGTGTTTGAAAAAATCTATCTGAAAATATTTTTCATTCGATTGCTGTGGAGCGCAATCAAGATAATTATTAAGAACATGACATATATAAACTTTACAATTCTGTTGATTGGTTTCGTCTGGTGTGCAAGTGGCTTGCGCGCACAAACCCCCGCGCCTGCGAACGGCGTTGCGACGGTAGAAGCATTGCTTTCTTTGCCCGACAACCTCGAAAAAACCAAAAAACTGAACGATTACGCCGAGCAAATGTTGGGGCAAAACGCCATTGCCAACGCCGAAGCTGCCGCCCAAAAAGCGTTGGAATTGGCGGTGGAACAAAACGCACAATTTGCCATTGCCAAAGCCTATTTCAATTTGGGTTTGGTGGCTACGTCGCGTCAAGATTACCGAAACAGCATGACTTTTTTTGTCGAGGCACTCAAAATTTATGATGTAACGGGCGACAAAGGCGGCGCAGCGATGGCAAAACACCGCATCGGTTACATTTTTGCAAAACAAAACGACGAAAATTCGGCACTCAAAAATTATCAAGCCGCGCTTCAAATCCTTGCGGAAGGCAACAACGCAAACGCCCAAGCCAGCGTTCGCCGCGATTTGGGAGACGTTTATTTGGCGCAGAAAATTTACGGAAAAGCACTTTCGGAATACGAACAAGCGATGAACCTTTGGAGCGAAGCCAAAGACCTTCGCCGCGCCGCGTCCACCGCCAGTTACATGGGAAAAGTGGCAACCGAAATGGGGCAAAATGAACAAGCAGAAACGTATTTCACCGCGTCGCTCAATTTTCATACGGAACTCGACGATGCCAATGGCGCAGGCGACGACTTGATGAGTCTTGCCGCGCTTGCCATGACAACCGACCCCGCCATTGCCGCCGAAAAAGCGCAAATGGCGCAACGTGCCTACGAATCAACTCAAAATTCGCTTGGAAAAGCTGCCGCCCTCGCATGTATCGCGACGGCGCAACTCAAAACCGACGCACGCGCAGAAGCCGCTCAAAATCTCGAAAAAGCAGCCTCGATACTGGGGGGTATGCCCATGCAAGCGGGCGTGCCAGAAATTTATCAAACGTTGGCAAGCGCGCACAAAAATTTAGGAAATTTTGAAAAAGCATATCAACTTTCTACCATCTATGCGGCGGCGAAAGACAGCGTTTTCAACAAAGAAAAGGCAACTGCGTTGCTCGATGTGACGACAAAATACGAATCCGAATTTTCGGTGAAAGAAAAAACGCGCCAACTCGACGACCTCAAAACCCAAAAAGCCAACGAACGGAAATTCCTTTGGCTCGTCATCGGATTGCTCATTTTGGCGGCGGTGACAGCAGTTTTGGCGTATCAAAATTACAGAACCAAAAAACATGACAACGAACGGTTGAAAAGTTTGAACGGTCAGATAAAAGAACAAAATGATGTGTTGCGCGATAAATCAGAGGAAATTAAAATCCAAAATGACCTTATCGAACGTAAAAATGACGAGTTGAAAAGCAAAAATGACAACCTCGATTCGCTTAATCAAAAACTCGTCAGCGAAATGTCGGAACGCGAACAAGTGCAATCTGCTTCGTTTTCAAAAGACCATTTCTTGGCAAATGTGACCAATCAAATGCGTCAACCGCTCAACCAATTGATTGATATTTCGCAGAAATTGTTGAATGAAAAACCGCGTAACGACCAACAAGGACAAATTCAACAATTGCAATTTGCAGGAAATGAAATATTGGTTTTGTTGAATGATATGTTAGACTTCTCGAATATCGAAGCTGGAAAATTGTCGCTCAATAATTCGGATTTTCATATTGCAAAAGTGGTGGAGTCACTCAACAAATCGGTTCAAAACGAGGAAGTTAGTTACGAAATTGAGCGCGAAATGCCCGAAATGCTCAACGGTGACCCGACGCGCTTGACCCAAATTTTGACTTATTTTTCTAAAAATTTGGTCGAAGCGGCAAATGAAACCGTCAAAGTGGTCGTTTCGCCGTCTGAATGGATTGACAGCGTTTTGGCGGTGAAAATTGATTTTCAAGCCAAAGCCGCGAACGCGCAAGATTTTGATGCCATCGTCCAGTTTTTGACCGAAAAACAATCGAATGAAGAAACAACGGTCGGAAATATGGAACTCATGGTCGCAAAACGCTTGGTAGAATTGCAAAATGGTACGTTGATGCTGAATGCAGAACCTGATAACGCGATTTCACTTAAAATATTTTTGCCATTCAAAGCCGTTGAAGTCGAGGAAGCCAACGAAGTGGAAACCATTGCCAAAGGGCAAGCCGCCAGTTTGGGAGCGATGCAAGCAATTTTGGAAGGAAAACGCATTTTGGTGGCGGAAGACAACAAAATCAATCAAACCCTCGTGGCGGCGATGCTGCGGAGAAATGGCGTGAAAGTGACCGTTGCAAACGACGGAATTGAAGCACTCGAAGCACTCGAAAAAGCAGATTTTGACTTGATTTTGATGGATTTACAGATGCCGCGCATGGACGGATACCGCGCCGTTTCCGAAATTCGGAAGCTCGAAACCGCAAAAAGTCAGTTGCCCATCATCGCGTTTACCGCTTCGATGTATGTCAATAAAATGGAAAAAGCACAACTTTTTGGCATGACTGACCACATCGGAAAACCGTTTTCGCAAGAAGAATTGTTGGAAAAAGTAAGTCGTATTATCCAATTGCATCATGTCGGAATCGTTGGTGAAGCCGTTCCGCAAGCATCGAATGGATAATTGATATAATGTCTAAAATCTTCAAAAAGCCTTTCGCGCACGTAGCGCGGAAGGCTTTTTGATTGAAAAAAAGGCTTTCTCCCTCCTTTCGGGGGGGGATTTACTGGGGGGGACTTTTTTTGAGCAAAAAAAAAAGAGAGGTGCGTTTGCACCCCTCCAGCCCTAACCAAATAAAACCAAATTATAAATCTTTAATTTAAAGTAAATAAAAATTCTACTTTAAAAATCTTTTCCTTTCAAGAATTTTTTTAGTAATTGTATATTTTACAATAACTTCGTGATGCAAAGGTACGCACTTTTTTTAAAAACAAAATATTTTTTTTAAAAAATTGAATAAAAAAGTGATTTTTAGTCTTGAAAT
>JBJOPA010000284.1:0-13627 GCA_046051005.1 Bacteroidota bacterium | reverse complement strand
ATGCGAAATTGTTGCAAATTTTGTTGTTACATCGGCAAAAATAGCATTTTCTGGCTTGATATACTGGGGGGTGGTGTTTAAAGTGGCATTTTTCTGTTGTAAATCAATATTTTGATTGGTTTTTACATTTGTCAACACCAAACGTTTTCCATTTGGAAAATCGGCGATAACCGAATCTACCATCGTTGCCGCGCCAACGCCCAAATGCGGACGATAATCTACCGAAGATTGGAAACCACGTGCGGGCATTTGTTCGACATAATATAAATTTTCACCTGATTTTACGGTAATTTTTGTCCCCAACGCAAAGCGATTCATGCCATCTGCCGACAGCGTGAAATTAAGGTAATGATTTTGCGGTGTTTTGGTTTGCGCTTCATTTCGATAGACAAAAGCCTCGATATTGGTGTTATTGACCACCAAATCAAGGTCGCCATCATTGTCCAAGTCCGCATACGCCGCGCCGTTTGAGCAAGTTGGCTGCGCCAATCCCCATTCATTTGCCATATTTTCAAAGCCTAAACCCGTAGCATCGCCTTTGTTTCGGAACATATAATTGGCGATGGGTTCGCTTGGAATGGCATCAATCAATTTTTTATAATCTACACCTTCGGCAGTAATCATGCTGCGTTTGGTGTTTTCGTCGGAAATAAATTGAATAAAATCTTGGTCGGTCAAATCTTGATAAATGCCATTGGTGACGTAAATATCTTTCCAACCATCGTTGTCAAAATCGGTCATCAATGCGCCCCAACTCCAATCCGTTGCGCCCATGCCCGTCAAAAACGCATTTTCAGAAAACGTGTTGTCGCCATTGTTTACTTGAAACGAATTGTGGGTAAATTGGTGCGAATAACCGTTAACGACATAGTTTTGATAGCGATTCCAGCTGTCAAAAGTGGTTTTGAGTTTTAGGCGGCGGTTGTCATTTGGCAACATTTCGGTATTAAAAATATCGGGGAAACCATCGTTATTGATATCCGCCAAGTCCGCACCCATCGAAGCTGCGCCCGAATGATTGAATTGTTGTTCAAATTGTTCAGAAAATTTGCCATTTTTTTGATTGATGTAGAGATAATCGCGCTCAAAAAAATCGTTACAGACGTAAATATCTTGCCAGCCGTCGCGATTGATGTCGCCGACCATTACGCCCAATCCAAATGCTTGGACAGAGCCAAAAATGCCTGCATTTTCCGAAACATCGGTATATTTTGCGCCGTCGTTTCGGAATAATTTGTGTCCGCCCAACGAATCGCGCTTGTTTCTCTGATTGTTTTGGAGATTAAATGAGCCGATGGCTTTGTAAGAATTGTTCAACAAATAGCAATCGAGGTCACCATCATTGTCATAGTCAAAAAATGCCGTATGTGTAGAATATCCTTTGTCTGCAATGCCCCATTCTTTTGCTTTTTCGGTAAAAGTAGCATTTCCATTGTTGATAAACAACTCATTTTCTCGGTTATCGCCCTTGATATCGCCTGAATTACAGACATAAATATCTAAAAATCCGTCGCCATTCACGTCCGCCATCGTTACGCCTGTTGCCCACGCCCGCGTGCCGCCAACACCCGATTTCTCTGTAATATCTTCAAATTTGAAATTACCTTTATTGAGATATAGGCGATTTTGGTGCATGTTGCTAGACATATATACGTCGGGCAAACCATCATTGTTGATATCACCGATTGCTACGCCACCGCCGTTGTAGAAGTTACGATATTTATAAATATTAAAATCTTTATCGTATTCGAGTTTGTTTACAAAGTTGATACCCGTTTGTGTAGAATCGAGTAGCGTAAAAAGGGCATTGGTAGGCACTTTTACGCTGACTTCTTTGCTAGTTTTATTGCAATTGGTGATACAAATTGCGCATAAAACTAGCGAAACGAGTAAAATTTTATTTTTCATTATAATATTTAATTTAAAACCGTCTTTTTTTGGATAAAATTGCAAAAACGGAGCGTAAAACCTTCTGAATACTGGGGGGGGGATATTTTTCATTACCAAGCTACGTTTTTACCCCGTGCCTCCATTGCTTTCACGACAGTTAAGTCTGCAATGGTCATTTTAACAGAACTTTCGGTATTTATTTTGATGGTAATCCTTCTATTTCCGTCAACTTTCACCCAAAATTTACCTTTTTCGGGGTCATTGACAGGTATGAAGCCTGTTCCATATTCAGATTCTGCATATTTTTTAACATCTGCAATTAACTTTATGGCGTTCATTTCTTCTGACCACGGAGCCCACGATTTATAGGAAAAAACCATTGGCATAATGTATATTTTGTCTTCCGAAAATGCTGGATAGAAATTTACTTGTGCATCAAATTTCATTTTTCCTTTTGGAATTTCGTATTTGACGCTGAGTCCACCATCGCCACTTTCAAAAATTCCTTGTCCGTTCAGTTCTTTGCATCTTGCGAAGAATGCAGATGAAGACATTCCTAACTGTAAACCCAAAAACAGGTCATCTTTACGAATATTTTTGCTTAATTCTCGTTCTTCCATTTCGTTATACGATTTAACAGGATTTTTACAAGCATACGAGAAAACGATTAACATTGTAAGTAAGTAAAATATTTTTTTCATGAATTGATTTATTATTATAAAAATTTAGATTCTATTTTTTTTCAAAATGCGTAGCAAAGGTAAAAAAAAATCAAAAAAAAATCAAAAAAAATAAGCGCGTCAGCAAAACTGCCAACGCGCTCATTTTTTTTGCAAACTCTTAACAAAACCAATGTGTTGTTAAACAACTATTACTGGTAACAACTGCTTTGTTTCAAGCTCTTATTCGCATTAAGCTGCGGTTGTGGAATCGGGAAAATTGTTTTACAAGCAGGATCCACCTCTGTCTTGAATGGCGCATATGCTTGTGTAAACTTCCCAAAACGGATGATATCCGTACGACGTACAGCCTCGTAAAACAACTCGCGACCACGTTCAGCAAGAAGATCGTTCGCAGTTAGAGTTGTAAATGCCGTAGCACCTGCACGACTTCTAATTTGATTCACCAAAGACAATGCTGTTGGATCAGCATTGTTTTTTCTCCAAAGTGCTTCAGCTTTCATCAAAAGGATATCAGCATAGCGGAAGAGTGGAAAGTCATTGTTAAGGTTTCTCGTAGCACCGCTTTCTACTTTGTACTTGCCAATACGCGCACCTGCTTGACGCAAAGCACTTGGAGCCAACTGATTAATCTCTGGCGTAAAGTTCAACGGCTTTCCGTCAGGGTCAGTACTTTCTGCTTCTTGGTCTTTAAGCGTATCAACACCATTAGATGCCTTTTGGAAACCAACGATGAAGTTTGCCTTACGAGCATCATTTGCAGCATACGAATTATAAAAATCAGCTACTGTACAGTATCCATTCCATGGCTGTTCCTGCATATTAAATGTAGCCTTACTTTCGTAGTGCAACGTCATTTGAGCCAAGTTGAAATCCTTAAGTTTAGCTGCATCAAACGGAACAACGAAGATATTCTCCATTGAGTTGTTGTTTGTAGGGCTAAAATTAGCATAATAATTTGACTCAATGCGATACTTATTCGCTGTGATGATTTCGTCCGTTTCACGAATTACTTTGTCCCACTGTGCAGCACCAGTATAAACCTCTGCATTCGTGTAAAGGCGTGCTAAAGTTGACTTTGCAACCCAATAATTCATACGTCCATAAGTGGTGGCATCTACATTTTTAGACAAACCAGCAGAAGATTCTACTAATTCTTTTTCTATAAATGCATAGATCTCCGCACGAGTTTTTGGGGCCGCCTCTGCAACAACACCTGGATAGGTCACGATGAGTGGTACACCACCAAACATATCACAGAGATTCAAGTAATAAAATGCACGCAAAGCACGCAATTCCGCAATTGTAGGTGCTGCTTTTTCTGGACGAATAGCAGGCAACTCCTTAATAAGTCTGTTACATGTTGCGACACCTAAATAGAGTGATTTCCACGAGTTGTTCAGAGACTCTTCATTCGCTGTGAACTTGTGGGTATGCATGCGCGTCCACTGTCCGCCATCACCCCAGTCTTTGCCGCGCGTTGGAATAGCCACCTCATCTGACGAAACTTCTTGGTCAGAAGTAATATTATTGTGACCACCAAAAGCAGTAAGCGGAGCATAAGCAGACAAGAATGCTTGAGCGTACTGGTCATCTGTATAATTCTTCAAGATGTTATTCAAGTACTCTTCTTCAGAAACCTGTGAGTACAAGTCTTCATCAACATCCGTACATGCATAGCCAAACGTCGTTACAGAAAACGCGACTAGTGCATACTTTACAAATGAATTAATTTTTTTCATTATTTTAGACTTTTTTTTGTTTAAAAAATATTATTATAAAGTATAACAAAAAAACATTACAAAAAATATTTGTTTTGATTACAGGAAACAACCGTAATGAAATCTACCCAAACAAAATGCTTCATTCAAGAAATATCTAACGATTAAATACGACCTAATAACAAACCTAACGATATTAAGTTCACAACAATCAAATCAAAAATTAGAACCCAAGACTCAAACCAACGTTGAAAGAACGAGTAGCAAAATAGTAGCTACGGCGGTCAACACCTTGAACGAGCGGGTCTTGTGCACCTGGGCGACCACCGTTGTCAGAAGAACCTGGATCAGTCCAACGTACATCAGGAGCGATACCTTTATATCCAGTAATCGTAAAGATATTATTTCCAGATACATACAAACGCATATTAGATACCTGTGCGCCTTGTGGCATTTTGAAGTTGTAACCCAAAGTGAAGTTATTAAGACGGAAATAATCCGCTTTCTCAACATATTTCGAGTTAAAGCTAGCAGCTTTCAATTTAGGATCCCACTCGTCAGTTTTGATACGGTTTTGACCGTTCAAGCCGTCAGTGTTTTCATAAAACAAACGATATTCATTAACGAGGCTGTGACCGAACATACCTTCAAAGAAAAATTCCAAATCGAAATTTTTGTACTCGAATCTATTGTTCCAACCCAACATCAATTTAGGAATACCATTTCCAGCAACAACTTTATCTTTCTCAATACTAGCATCAGCAATTTTCACGATTTTGTCTTCATTAGTATAAACTAGGGGCTGACCAGATGCAGCATCAACACCCGCATTTCTGAATGTATAAATTTGACCCAACGGTTTGTTCGCTTGAACAAGAACAATTGGAATACCATTCAAACCTGGCGCACCGACATTTGAAAGCAATACCTCATTTTTAGCACTTGCTTGCAACTCAGCTGTTTCGAGTGATTTCAAATTAACTGAAAAAGTACCCAAATTAACGCCTGTTCTCCAGAAAAACTGTCCAGCTTTCTTTTTGAAAACATCATAGTTCGCAGAAAATTCAACACCTCTTGATGTCAATGCACCACCATTAGCCCAAAGACCCTGTGTTGTTGGGAACAAACCAGCAGGAAGGTTTACAAAATAATACAACAAATCAGTAATGTTACGATTATAATAGTCTAGATTACCAGAAAGACGACCATCTAACACCACATAGTCAAGACCTAAATTGAACTCACCTTTCTCTTCCCATTTGATATTCGGATTGTTATTCCGAGAAGCAGCAGCAGTACCCGTATTTTCAACGTCATAAGTGAATTGAGAAAGATATGAGCCTACGGGCAATGAGCCAGTAACACCATAACCTGTACGCAACTTCAATTGATCTACACTAGCAATATTCAACAATTTGTGAAGTGCAACACTACCAGATACTGACGGAAACACACCCCAACGGTTGCTGGCAGAAAACATAGAAGAACCTTCACGACGAACCGAAGCTGTCAAAGCATAAATATCATCATAAGAGAAAATAGCACGACCAAAGAAACCCGATAATTTGCGGGTTTCAGCATAAGACGCTATCGAAAGACGATTACTTAACAAAAGTTCTGTTGATGATTGCAAGCTGTTATAGCTTGGCAAATCCGAAGCAAAACCACCTGCCTCAACATATATACCAGTGTAGCTTGTTTTTTGATACTCATGACCAGCCAAAACATTCATAGTGAGCTTGCCAAAATCTTTTTTGTAACCCAATGTTGCTGTGTAAATAGCATCATTGGCTTCATTCGTTTGGCGAATTGCCAAGCCGTTGCGACCATTGCCTCTAAACAAACTCTTACGGCTGTAATATTCACCTCTAAGAGAGTTTACACGCTGATTTGCAAATCCGAAACTTGCAGTCAAACCTGTAATGATTTCGTAGTCAGCACGGGTCTGAAAATAAAACGCTTTTTGATTACCATTATTGGTATTTTGGTCAATGATAGCACGCGGATTAAAGTTATCAAAACCACCAATCTGGTTGTAACCATCATTAGCCGCAGCATTAGAACCACCTTTCACAGGAGCTGTTGGGTTGTAAAGCGTAGCATAACGGAACGCTTCACTGAAACCATACTCTGCTTCACGCTGACCTGCTACAGTAGCCAATGACAATGTTAACTTGTCATTCAACGCTTTTTGAGTCACATTAAAACGAGCACTGATTTGGTTGTAACCACTCTTCAAAGCGATACCTTGAGGATTTCGGATATTGAAAGAAGCATAATAAGAAGTCTTATCATAGCCACCACTCAAAGCAACATTATGGATGTGAGAAACTGCAACAGGATGTGTAATCTCTTTGTACCAATCAGTCGTAGAGCCTTTGTCGAAATCTACACGTGCGTTACCCGCAGCAAGATTCGCATCAATCCATTCTTGACTTGACATCAACGCTGGTTTACGCGAAATGCTAGAAAAAGATGCTTGGTAGTTATAGCTAACTTTAGGAGCACCCGCAGAACCACGCTTAGTAGTCACCAACAATACACCAGAAGAAGCACGCGCACCATAAATCGCTGCAGCAGAACCATCTTTCAATACGTCAATTTGGTCAATGTCATTCGGGTCAATCAAATTCAAATCAACACCAGGAATACCATCTACTACCACAAGCGGTGATGCATTAGAACCAATGGTCGAAATACCACGCAAACGAATAACCGCATTTTCATTTGGGTCACCTGATGGGCGTGAAATACTCAAACCAGCCACTTTGCCTTGCAACAAAGAAACCGCGTCATTGATGTTACCTTTATTGAAATCTTCAGCTTTTACTGACGCAATTGCGCTCGTAACCTCTTTTTGCTTCAATGTAGCGTAACCTACTACTACAGCAGTTTCCAAAATAGAACCACCTTTCAATTCAACGTTGATTTCGTTAGACGAACCAAGCGGAATGATTTGGGTTGCGAAACCCGTAAAAGAAAAAGACAAAGTTTTAGCATCTGCAGGAACTTCCAAAACGTAGTTACCATCGACATCTGTCAAAGTACCTTTCGTCGTGCCAGTCACTATAACAGACGCACCAACCAATGACTCTCCGTCACCAGTCACCTTACCCTTTAATGTGCGTTGTGCCAATGCGATGTTACTAATCGCCATAGCAAACAACACCAATAATGCAGCCTTAAAGTTGACTTTAATTTTCATACATTCTTGTTGTTAAGTTAAAAAAATAATTTTGATAATTGAAAATATGATTTAAATAAACACAAAATATGCTAAAAAAGATATACATACCCAGCGCGCAGCCTAAACAAACCACCCCCCAGTATGTCACCAAATTTTATTCGGAAACGATGAAAAGAACTACAAAAAAAAACTAAATGACAGAAAAATAAAATTAAGGAAAATAAGACACAACGAAAAATTAACGATTTCGCCGCTCACATGATAGATTTTCTTAGAGGTTGCAATTTTGATTAAGCCAAAGCCAAGTTGATTCTCTCAATCTTTTATTATAAATTTTCACACTTTTATCTTTGAAAAATTATACGAAATTAACCGCTTTCTACGTGTAAAACTTACACTAACCCCCAAAGACGGCGTAAAGATAGAAACTTTGTTTGATTGGTAGTATATTTTTCAAAAACTTTTTTTTCAACACTTCAAAACCAAAAATTTAATTTTGTTTCTCAAAGCGGAAGCAAAGGTATAAAAACTTTGATTATATTTGTATCTCTTTTCAAAAAAAAATATTCAAAATAACTTAATAAAATTGTTGAAAAAGTATTTTTTTTCAACAAAAAAAAATACAAGTCAGTCTGCAATGACTACAAAAATCAACTTGTCAAACAACATCTTTGAAAAATAACTAATTTATTTTTCAGAATAAAATAGGGTTTTAGCAACTTTTACAAAATTTATTGTTTTTGTTCCTATAAAAAATGCCCCCCCCCAGTATTCAAATTATTTTTTCTTTATTTCATCAAAATTTTTAAAAATGAAATCAACCTTTAAAAAAATTTTATTCGCCCTCATACTTTTCAACACAACACACGCCCACACACAAAATTTGGCGGCATTCCAATTACCTTTAAAACTTCAAAGAGAAAAAAAATTTGACATCCCTTTCCAATTTAGAAATAATTTTATCGTTATACCGATAACGTTTGAAGATGATATTTCGCTGCTTTTTATTTTCGATACAGGCGCAGAACATACCACTTTATTGAAAAAAAATATCGCAACCAATGCAAAAATAAAACTCGAAAGACCCATTCAACTGCTCGGCGCAGACCTGAAAACCAAAATTGATGCACACATCGCACGCCGTTGTCGCTTCCAAATCGGAGACATTCGGTTCAAAAGAGACATTCTCGTATTAGAAAAAGATTATCTAGAAATCGAAAAAAATATCGGAATCCCCATTGACGGAATACTCGGCGTAGAGCTTTTTGCAGGCTTTCAAATCACCATCAATTATCTTGAACAAAAAATTACGGTCGCCGCAGACCAAGCCATCAAGCCGCCCGTCGGGAAAAAATGGCAAAAAATTCCCATCGAAATCATCAAAAACAAACCTTATATCCACCTAGATTTGAAAAATCACGCCGCCCAAACGCCTACAAATGTCAAACTTTTGCTCGACACGGGCGCGGCACTCGCGCTCTTGCTCGCCGTCACCGAAAATTCAACGCTACAAATTCCAGAACAAACCATTCGCGCCAATTTGGGCGCAGGACTCGGCGGCTCCATCGCGGGCGTAGTCGGCAGAACGCCCGTCGTGGAGTTGGCGAACTACGCATTGACGCAAGTTCCCACCCATTTTCAAGACCTTCGCGCACGCGGGGACACCGTTTTTTTTAGCAATCGAGACGGAATCGTAGGCAACGAAATCCTGTCCCGATTCATCGTCGTGCTTGATTTTTCGACGGGTTTTGCCTATTTCAAAAAAAATAGACGATTCTACACCGATTTTATATACGACCGAAGCGGACTCACCATCGTTGCAAGCGGAAAAAACCTTGACCACTACACCATTTTCGATGTGCTGCCCAATTCGCCCGCCAGCGAAATTGATTTACAACCCGGCGACGAAATCCTCCGCGTCGGCATGTGGTCGGCAAAATGGTTTTCGCTCGGCTCCATTTCTGACAAATTGGAAGGGCGAGTGGGTGAAAAAATTAGACTAAAAATAAGAAGAAATCAACAAATTTTAAAGAAAACCATCACGCTTCGCAATTTGATATAAATACAAATTTTTATATTTTTTAAAAATATAATTTGCAAAAGTTTACAACTCGTTGACAGCACTTTCGGCAGTGATGCAACTATCTTTGTGCGTTCCCGTTTTGATTTGCTGAATAGAAAAATTTTAATCGTCAAAAAAATTACGTAAATTTTACAAAATGGAACCCAAAAAGGCTACCCCCCAGTATCCAGACGCAAAATCAGCCGTAGAGAAGACTAAAATCGCCATTTTTGCAAGCGGAAGCGGTTCAAATGCAGAGAAAATCATGGCGCATTTCCACCAACACCCAGCCGTTGCGGTTGCGCTTGTGGTCAGCAATCGAAAAGAGGCAGGCGTTCTCGCGCTCGCACAAGCACGCGGAATCGAGACTTTAATCATCTCTAAATCAATATTTTACGAATCTGAAAAAATATTAGATGATTTAAAGCATCGAAATATTGATTTTATCGCTTTGGCAGGATTTTTGTTGTTAGTACCTAATTATATTATCAATAATTTTTATAAAAAAATCGTCAACATTCACCCTGCGTTGTTGCCCAAATTTGGAGGACACGGCATGTACGGCATGAATGTTCACCGCGCAGTGAAAGCGGAAAATGCGCTCGAATCAGGCATTACCATTCATTTTGCAAACCCGAATTACGACGAAGGGGACATCATTTTTCAGGCAAATATTGCCCTCGCGCCCGAAGATTCGGCAGAAGATATTGCAAAAAAAGTATTGGCACTCGAACACCATTTTTTCCCAAGCGTGATTGAAAGTTTATTGACTCATACTCCTTTGCCCATCGCGAACCCACCTATTTTTTAGTTTTTTCTTTGAAAAACATCAAAAATCTGTCAAAAATAAGGTCAGATACTGGGGGGGGGGACTTTTGGGAAAAATTAATGACCGATTTAGCATTTTTTTTTACAGCATGAAGTTTCTTACACCATTTTTCTGTTTCCTGTTCTTGGGTTTCAGTGCGCCAACGGGCAGCACTGCACAACCGCAACGTTCGTTGTCGTGGAAAGAACACACCCGACTCGCAGAAAAACTCGAAAAATCAGGAAAAATACACGATGCAGCAGAACAATATGAACTCGCATGGAAGAAAAAACCAATGCGACTCGAATTCGTTTGCAAAGCCGCCGACCTTTTCTACAAATCTCGCGACTATCGAAAAGCCATCGAATATTACGCAATCATCAAAGATGATGCGAAAAATTTTCCGCGTGCGAGACTACAATATGCCCTTTCGTTGAAACAAAATGGGCAATATGATGAAGCAAATCCAGAATTTTTGATTTTTTTAAACAATTATGCCGAAAAAGACCGCGCCGAATTGCTTGAAAAGGTAGAAGAAGAAATTGCGGGTTGCAGCATGGGCATTCGCATGAGTGAACGCCCCGACAAATTTATAAATATCGAATATCTTCCCTCCAATTCACCCGAAGCCGACCTTTCGCCCGCGCCTTTTGCCGATGATATTTTATATTTTACCGTCCAAAACACCGATGGCGCAACTGCCCTCATGCGCACCCAACAAAGCAATGGCGAATGGCAATTGCCCGATTCTGTCACCGCGTTGCCGATTCCGAAGAATACGAGTTTCGGAAATGGCGCATTTAGTCCAGATTTTACACGTTATTATTATACACAATTTGAATTTGATGGAAAAGGAAAGCAATTTAGCCGCCTCTATTGCCTTCGCCGCACGCCAACAGGTTGGGCAACGCCCGTAAAATTACGCGATTACATCAATTTGGAAGGAACCAACACCACCCACCCAAATGTGGTGCAAGTGGGCGGAAAAAGAGAAATTTTGTATTTCGCCTCTGACCGAAAAGGCGGAAAAGGCGGCATGGATATTTGGTACACCGTCAGAGATTTGCGACATGATGACCTTGATTTTGAGTTGCCCAAAAACGCGGGAACCATCATCAACACAACGGGCGATGAAATTACGCCTTTTTATGATACAGAAGAAAGTTGTCTATATTTTTCGTCGAACGGACGCGCAACGTTGGGCGGATTCGATGTTTTTAAAACAAAAGGACAAGAAACGCGCTGGATTACGCCCGAAAATCTTGGTTTTCCGCTCAATTCGCCTGCCGATGACGCTTATTTTGTGAAAAATAGAAATGCCAAAACTGGTTTTTTAGTTTCCAATCGCTTGTTTGGAACCGAAAAATTGAGTAGTTTAGACGATGATATTTTCGTTTTCAACCTCAATCCAAAAACCAATCAACAACTTTTGGTGCAAGGTTCGGTGCTTGAAAAAGACAATTTCAAACCGCTTTTGCAAACTCGAATCGTGTTGTACGAAATCCGCGAAAAAGGAGAACAACGCCTTTTGACCGAAGCCAACTCAACCGACGGAAAATTTCAATTCCTCATTTTCCCAGATAAAGAATATCAAATCGAGGTGGAAAGTGATGGTTATCGCATCGGAACCACCGCTTTTTCGACAAAAGACAGCACGCGAAGCATCGAAAAAATTGAAAAAACATTGTTACTCGAAAAATACGTTTTCACCGCCCCCCCCCCAGTATCGAACGAGGTTTTGGGCGCGGAAGGCACGGTTGGGCGCAAAGAAATCCCAAAAACGGGCATGTTTTATAAAATTCAAGTCAGCGCGAGAGACAACACCGAAGAATCTGTACATTTGCATCGGTTGCGGCGCATCGAAGAATTTGGATTTTTTGATTTTGAAAAAGCCAATAACGGCATGACGCGCACCTTGCTTTGTTTTTTCAAAACCGATGCCGAAGCCAAAAAAATGTTGAACATCGTTAAAAAAAGAGGATTCAAAGATGCCTTTATCGTGAAATATGAAAACGGCATTCGTCAAACGAAATAATCAATCAAAAATAATCAAAAATACTAAAAGCCTTTCAACACGTTTGTTGAAAGGCTTTTGATTTTTTAATAATTTCCTATGAAAAATGATTTTACAAATTCAAAGTTCCTTGATTCGAGGCTTCTAACAATTCTTTTGCATTTGCCAACGCCGATTCCGAAGGCGGATTTTGGCTGAGCATGACGGCGATAGAACGCACGCGCTCGTCTTCGCCCAACTCGCGTACCCGCGTGAGAGTGCGCTCGGCTTCGGGTTTTTTATATACGAAATAATGACGGTCTGCTTTGCTCGCCACTTGCGGCGAATGCGTGATGACGACGACTTGATGTTCTTGCGACATTTTTTTCAAAATATTGCCCATTTTCAACGCCACATCGCCTGAAACGCCGCTATCAATTTCATCAAAAATGAGGGTTGGCAACGGAATCGCCGAAGCCACCAAAGATTTGGTACAAAGCGTGAGGCGCGACAATTCGCCGCCCGAAGCCACATCGCGAATAGGATTGAAACGGCTGCCCTTGTTGGCGGCAAATAAAAATTCGACGTGGTCTTTGCCCATCGCCGTCAGTTCGGCAAGTTCGGTGATTTGAATTTGCAAACGCGCATTTTCCATGCCCACTTGTGCCAACATCGCCATCACTTGTCCCTCGAAAGGCGCAATTACGCTTCTCCGTTTTTCAGCAAGTTGCGCGGCTTTTCCTATCAAAATTTGGTTTTGCTTCGCAATTTTTTGTTCCAATTGGATAATTTCGTCGCTCAAATCGGCAAAAGTTGCCAATTGTTTTTCCACATTTTCTTGAATTTGTAGCAATTCGCCAACCGTCACGACCCCGTGTTTTTTGAGCAAGCGATAGATGATGTCCAATCGCGTTTGGATTTCCGTAATTTGCTCGCCGTCGTATTCGGTTTCTTCGGCAATTTGCTCGATTTGGTCGCTCACTTCTTGCAATTCGAGGCGCAAACCTTCGAGTTGTTCATATACTTTTGCGATGGCGGGACTAAATTTTGCTTGTCCGTTGAGCGCGAAACTGATGTTTTGCAATTGGCTCAAAATGGCATTTTCGTCGTCCGAAAGTGCGCGAAATGCGCCGCCGAGCGTCCGTTTGATGCCTTCGGCGTTTTGCAAACGTTGTTGCTTTTGTTCGAGTTCGGTCTGTTCGGTTTCGACCAAATCGGCTTTTGAGAGTTCTTGGAGTTGAAAGTTGAGATAATCGCTTTCTCTTGCGGCGCGTTCGGATTCGGAT
>JBJOPA010000283.1:0-13157 GCA_046051005.1 Bacteroidota bacterium | reverse complement strand
CCCCCCCCCCCCCCCCCCCCCCCCACCTTTTTAAGAAAATTATATAAAAATTATGACAAAAAATATATCGAACCTTGATTTTAAGAATAAAATTATTGTAGGGAATTGTTTAGATGTTTTGAAACAACAAGACGCTGAAACGGTTGACTTGATTATTACATCGCCGCCCTATTTTCAACAGCGTGATTACGGTAACGATGGTATAGAAATTGGCAGTGAGACAAAGGAAACGGATTATTTAAATAATTTAATAGAAGTTTTTAAAGAATGTGTTCGGATAACCAAACCAACAGGTGCGATTGTTTTTAACTTGGGGGATAAATATTTGAATGGTGGTTTGTCGTTATTACCTTACAAATTTGCCATTCGTGCGCTTGAGATGTCTCAAGTTTTTTTGATAAATCAAATTACATGGTCTAAACTCAATCCAACACCTCGCCAAGATAAGCGCAAGCTGATTCAGGCGACTGAACCATTTTTTATATTTGCAAAATCAAAAAATTATCATTTTGATATAGAAAATTATTTAAAACATCTTGATGATTTAAATAAAAATCAAAAAAACAAACCTTCGGATAAATTAGGAAAACAATATTTTGATTTGATAGCACAGGCAGATTTGAATGTTGAGCAAAAAGATGCGGCTCGGAAAGCACTTCACGAAGCAATTTTGATGGTTCGTGAAGGAGAAATTGAAGGATTTCGGATGAAAATCAAAGGTGTTCACAAGGAGGCATATGGAGGAATGGAAGGTGGACGTAATAATCAAATTCGTAATAATGGTTTTACAATCATCAAAATATTAGGTAATCGGTTGAAAAAAGACCTTATCGAAAGCCCCGTTGAATCAACAAAAGACAATGATCACCCTGCCGTTTATCCAATTTATATTGTGCAGGAATTGATTAAGTTGTTGAGTAAACCCGATGATTGGGTCGTGGATCCTTTTGTTGGGAGTGGGACTACTTGTTTGGCGGCAGCAAATTTAGGGCGTAACTATTTAGGGATAGATATTAATCCAGATTATGTTAAAATCGCGGAACAACGTTTAGAAAAAAAGAATTATCAATTTGAAATTTTTGTATAAAAATGGTGACTGCGGAGCAAATCCTTGAAAATGCGTATCAAAAATCGGTTGTTTGTGTAGAAAATGGATTTGATTTCCCTGAAATTGAACTGTTAGATGTCTTTATACAAAAAATAGAAACGGATAAATCATTGGTGCAAGTAATTGTTACATCTTTGTTAAAGAAAATTATTTCGCCCGAGCAAGACATTCGGAGACACATGGCAAAAATGGACAATGGTTATTCTGCTCGCGTATTGGATACGCGCACGACCACCCCATTTTTCAAAAAATATTTTCCAAGATATGCCAACAAAGAAACTGCTTTTTTGACCAAAGCAACTCGTGCAGAATTGATATGGTCATTGGAAGAAGGGCAAATGTTTCCTTTACGGAGTAAAAATTTAGTACAACCGTTTTTGGAACTCATGGATAGTATTGAACGTCAAATTTTAGATGCGGAAGATGGATTAATTTATGTTTTTACGAAATTATTGGTGTTGACTAAAGAAAGTACACTTATTCTGGACGACATGTTGGCTACTGCTCGTTTTGAAAATGTGTTGACTATCGAACGAGTGATAGAATTGTTGGAAACACATTTCCAATCTAAATTGGCAGCTCGGTTGCCTGTAATTGCCATTTTTTCAATTTATCAACACTTAATGCCTCGTTTTGACCGTTATAGAAATAAGATTTTAAGACCGCTAAATGTACAAACGGCTGCGGACACACATGGTTTCGGAGATATTGAAATTTGGAATGAAGACCAAACGCCGTTTGAAATAATAGAGATAAAGCATCAAATACCGATTGACCGCAATCTGATAATAGATGTCATTAAAAAATCTCAAAATACGGGTATTCAACGTTATTATGTATTGACAACCTTTAAAAATAGCTTTTTAAATACCGAAGAGGCGCAATTTATTGCGCCGCTTTTGCTGAAAAAAAAACAAGAAAGTGGTATTGAAATCATAGCAAACGGAATTGTTTCTTCACTAAAATACTATTTGCGTTTTATTGAAGATTACCATGCTTTTGTGAAAACGTATAGCGAAATGTTGATACAAGATTTCAGAAATTCAACAGAAGTTAAATCTTTTCACATAGAAGATTGGCAACGAATTTTAAGAAATTATCAAATTTCTGATAAGTAAACGCCATTTTTCGCCAATTATACTGGGGGGGGGCATTTTTTTAAGAAAATTATACTACAAAATATTTTTCAATCAATAAAATAAAAAATTAATATCATGCAAGGAAGTTTTAAGTTGAGATTGTTGATAATGTTGGCGATTGCTGCATTTTCTTATTTCAAATATTTGGGGAGAACGGAAGTCAACGAAATAACAGGCAAAAGCCAGCGCGTCAGCATGTCCATTGACCAAGAAGTTAGGCTCGGTATGCAGTCTGCACCCGAAATGGCAGCTCAAATGGGCGGCGAATCTACAAATGCAGAATTGGTGAAATATGTGCAAGCCATCGGACAAAAATTGGTGCAAGGCACAGAAGCAGGTCGCTCAAAATACCAGTTTCAATTCCACGTATTGGCTGACCCCAATACCGTGAACGCATTTGCATTGCCAGGCGGTCAAATTTTTATCACCGAAGGACTCATTCGCCGTTTTGACAAAGACCCCAAACTTTTTGAAGCCGAATTAGCAGGCGTTTTGGGGCATGAAATTGGGCATGTCGTGCATCGGCATTCGGCGGTTCACATGGCAAAAGAAGAGTTGACGCAAGGTCTGATTCAGTCGGTTGCCGTAGGCGCGGGCAGCATGTCGGGCGCGCAAATGGCGGCAGCAGTCGGACAAATGATTAACCTAAAATATGGTCGAAATGACGAACTTGAATCCGATGCGTCGGGCGTAAAATATATGTGCGAATCGGGCTACAATCCTCGCGCCATGATTCGGGTGATGCAGATTTTGAAGGAAGCATCGGGCGGACACAGCGTGCCAGAGTTTCAAAGCTCGCACCCAAGTCCCGAAAATCGAATTGAACATCTGGAAGAAAAAATTAGCGTTTCAGAATGCGCTAATGAAAAATAATTTTTATTTATAAAAAAAGAATAAAAAATTGAATTTTTGATATTTTTTGAAATATTTTTTGATGAATTATCGAAAATTCAATTTTTTGTCTTTTTGAATCTACTAACCCACTAAATTTTTATGAATTTTACAGAGAGAAAACTCACAACCGCCCCCCCCCCAGTATCCAAACCCCCAAAAAGCAAATTTCAATTATTTTTCAAGTCGGTTGGCGTTTTTGTCATTTTTTTAGTACTTTTTGGAAGTTGTTCGTCCAAACTTTACAATGCGGAGCAACTGCCTGCTTGTCATCTTTCGTTTGGGAGTGGTGGCGGTTTTTCGGGTTTGGTGAGCGAATATGCGTTGTTGGAAACGGGTCAAATCGTTGAAAAACGTCGCAATGGCAACCAAATTTACTACGAAGAAGTGGTCAAAGTCTCAAAGTCAACTGCCAAAGATTGTTTCAAACGCATCAAAACGGTAGAAGATTTTGATTCTAACGACGCGAGTTATTCGTTTAGTTATCTCAAAAGTTGCAAAGCCGATGGGAAAATGCACGAAATCCGTTGGGGCAGCAACACCATTTTACCAAATGAAATCAAAGAATTATACACCCAATTGATAGGTTTTTTGCCTAAAAAATAATTTTTTTGAAATTCTTTTATTTATTCATGAAATATTAAATCACATTTTCTATGAAAAGATTAATACTTTCCTCGTTTCTCGTTTTAGGTGCGTTTTCAGTAGGTTTTTCCCAGAAAACGAAGCAAAAAACGGCGGGAAATGTGGACGAATCGCGTTTGCCGTCGGTTCAGTATCGCGACCCAGCCGTTGCCGCGCACGCGCAGGAACGCGCAAATGCCTCGTCGCTTCAACCTTCGCCGTTGCAAAATCCGTTGCTCAATCGGTTTTTGCCCGAAGGTTTTTCGATTGACGCAGTCACCGAACAAGGCATGCCGATGCAAATTAGCGGCACGTTGCGCACGGCTTCGGAAGGCAGCCTTTCCAAAGATGCCGTCAACTATCTCAACGCGCTTTCGGGTGTGATGATGGTGCAAAATGCAGGACAAAATTTTGAAGCATTTGACTCTTGGCAAGACGAAGTTGGGCAAAACCATCTTCGATTGCAACAATATTTCAATGGCATCAAGGTTTGGAATGGCATTGCGATTGCGCACACCAAAAATGGTCGCATGAGCAGTTTGAACGGTAGATGGTTTCCAACGCCAACGCTTTCGACGGTTCAACCGACGTTGACCAATGCGGCGGCTGAACAAGTGGTTCGCACCGCCATTTCCGCCAAAAATATCGAATGGGTGTCGCTCGACCCCAATCAATTGGGTATGTTGAAAAATGCGCAACCCATCAAATCTGAACTCGTTATTTTTCATCGAGAAGAAAGATTAGACCAAGAACGTTTGGCGTGGCATATTTCGGCGCGTCCAAATTTATTGTCTATGTGGGAATATTTTATTGATGCCCAAACAGGCGAAATTTTAAATCTTTATCCCAGCATTTGCGACATCATGGGTGGCGAAAGTTGCCGAAACCCCGCACATGCGCATGAAAAACCCCTCGAAAAAGCGAATCATACTGGGGGGGGGACATTTTTGAGTCCAACCGTTGTTGATGGTACGGTTGCGGCGACGGCAATTGATGCTCGCAATATTTCTCGTAGTTTGAATGCCTATCAAGTAGGCACTTCTTATTATCTCATTGATGCTACGCGCCCGATGTTCAGCGCGGCGCGGTCGAATATGCCCAATGCACCGATTGGCGCAATCGTGACTTTCGATGCCCAAAATACATCGCCCGAAACAAACCGTTTTACCTACGGTTTGGTGCGCTCGACGAACAATACATGGGCGGATAGAAATGCAGTTTCAGGGCATTATAATTCAGGCGAAGCCTATAATTATTACCGAACTACTTTCAACCGAAATTCTATCAACGGACAAGGGGGCAATATTTTTAGCCTTGTCAATGTTGCCGATGCAAACGGAAGAGGCATGGACAATGCGTTTTGGGACGGCGAAGCCATGTATTATGGCAACGGCGACCAAGCATTTACGCCGTTGGCAAGAGGATTGGACGTGGCTGGACACGAAATGTCGCACGGCGTAGTGCAAGCGACTGCAAATTTGACGTATCAAAACGAATCGGGCGCGTTGAACGAATCTTTCGCCGACGTTTTCGGAGCCATGATTGACCGCGACGATTGGTTGATGGGCGAAGATGTGGTTCGGACTTCGGCGTTTCCGTCGGGCGCGTTGCGAAGTTTGCAAGACCCGCACAATGGCGGTACAAATTTGAATAGTCCAGGCTATCAGCCTCGAATTTATTCAGAACGCTACACAGGAACGCAAGACAATGGCGGTGTACACATCAATTCGGGCATTCCGAATTATGCGTATTATCTCTTTGCCACCGACGCAAATGTTGGAAAAGCAACGGCGGAAAAAGTTTTTTATCGTGCTTTGACGACTTATCTCGTCGCTTCGTCGCGTTTTACGGATTTGCGAAACGGCGTTTTGAATGCCATCGGCGATTTGTATCCCGGAAATGCTGCCATCGTGACGGCTGCCAACAACGCTTTCAACACCGTTCAGATTGGTGGAAATACGTCAACGGGTGGACAAACCAACAACTATCAACAAGATTTGCCCGTCAATCCGGGTGCAGATTGGATTATTATGTCCGCGCCAGATTCGTCTAAAATCTACCTCATGGCGGTCGGTTCTAACAATCCGCAATTGATTTCTAACACCAAACATGCTTCTAAACCGAGCATTTCGGATTCGGGAGAAGAAATTGTGTTTGTGGGGATTGACCAAAAAATACATTATTTGAGCATCAACTGGCAGACGGGAAATATTTCGACAGAACAAACTTTCTCCAATTGGGGAGACACATGGAACAATGTCGTAATTTCTAAAAAAGGCGACAAATTGGCGGCAACGTCTATTTTTGCCGACACATCGGTGTTTGTTTACGAAGATGCGTTACAGGTTTGGAAAAAATATAAATTGTACAATCCAACTTACACGCAGGGCATTTCTACGGGAGCCGTCGTTTTTGCGGACGCTTTGGAATGGGACCACGTCGGCGAATACGTGATGTACGATGCATATAACAGATTAGTGGGTCAAAATGGCGTAGTTCTCGACTTTTGGGACGTGGGTTTCTTGCGCGCATGGAATCGCGGCGCGAACACGTGGGGAGATGGAAAAGTAGAAAAACTTTTCTCTGGATTGCCTGCTCAAACGAGTGTGGCGAATCCAACATTTGCTAAAAATTCGCCTTACGTAGTTGCTTTTGACTGGATTGATAGAAGCCGCGCCAACACCGTTTTGCATGTTTGGGGCGCAAATATTCAATCGGGAAAATACGACACCATTTTCATCAACAACGTATTGGGTTATCCGTCTTATTCGAGAATTGATGACCGCGTTATTTTTAATTATGACAACAACGGCGTGATTAGCATTGCCCAAAAAAATGTCATCGCCAATAAAATTAGAGGCACAGGCACCGCAACTTTGGTGCGCGCTTCTATGAATTGGGGGTCGTGGTTTGGCAATGGCGTTAGACGATTGGCGACGCAAGAAGTTGGAAAAGAAAACAAAATTTCGGTTTTCCCAAATCCGTTTTCTGACCAATTGACGTTGGACATTGAAAGCGCAACAGGCGGTGTTGGTAAATTAGAATTATTTGACATACTCGGAAGAAAAGTGTTTGAAATGCCGTTGCAATTGCAAGCCGAAAAACGCAGATTAGAACTGCCGCTCGGCAATTTGTCAAACGGAACTTATTTGTTGCGCACAACGATTGGTTCAAATACGGCAAGTCAAAAAGTAGTAAAAGGCTTATAAAAATCTTTGTATAATTTTAATGTTTAAATTTTTGTGAAAGAGTTGTTTTCAAGCAAATTGAAAACAACTCTTTTTTTTTAATATTTCAAATTTTTGATGTTTTATCGTCTAAAAATGCCCCCCCCCAGTATATTTGGCAAAAAACGAATAAAAATACGGTAAAAACGTTTTTTGGAAAATATTATTTAAAAAAACGTAGTAATGATTTAAAAACATTTCCGTTTGATTTCCCGTTTAAAGAAAAATAAATAAAAAAAAATGAGTTATCTACGCAATCGGATTAAAAGTTTTGGCTATGCCATCAACGGCGTAAAACTCTTGTTGACCAACGAACCTCATGCGCGCATACACGTGGCGGCGGCGATATTGGCGACTGGGGCGGGCGCATATTTTCAAATTTCGGCGATGGAGTGGGTGGCAATCGTCATGTCTATTGCCATCGTTTTGGCGGCGGAAGGCTTCAACACGGCAATCGAATTGCTCACCGATTTGGTGTCGCCGAACTATCACGAACTCGCAGGCAAGACCAAAGATGTTGCCGCAGGAGCCGTCTTATTGACCGCCATGGGCGCGGCATTGGTGGGCGTTGTCATTTTTTTACCAAAGCTCATCGCATTGTTTTAAACATTATGAATTTTAAAAGTATTTTAGCAGAAACAAAGATATTAGTAAAACTTGGAATCCCAATTGCCATTGCGGAGATGAGCGGCATGTTCATCAACCTCGTCACGACCTTAATGTTGGGAAAAGTGGGAGCCACTTTGTTGGCGGGCGTTGGCGCGGGAAATTCGGTGTTTTGGGTGTTGGCAATGATTGGAATTGTGGCACTTTCCATGACGGCTCCGCTTTCGGCGGCGGCTGACGAATCGAACGACCGTCGAGAACACAAACTCATTTTGTATGCGGGCTTGTGGGTTTCGCTCATTTTTTCCGTTTTTTTAATGCTTTTGTTGTTCTTTTTGTGCTACAATTTCCATCTTTTTGGGCATGAAGCGAGCGTAGAAGCGGTGGCGCGTCCTTATTTGTTTACGATTACGTTGGGTTTATTGCCCTTTTTGGTGTTCATTCACTTGGTAAATTTTGTTGATGGAATGTCGCTCACGCGAGTGGGCATGATGTTGGGATTGGGCAGCGTTTTCATCAATTTACCCATCAATTGGCTGCTGATTGAAGGGAAATGGGGTTTTCCCGCGTTGGGTTTGGTCGGAACGGGCGTTAGTTTTATTGTTTCAATGGTCGTACAAATGTTGTTGGTGGGAATTTATATTTGGAAAAACCCTCGATTTTCCGTCATTCATGCGGCTTTGGTGAGTCGTGAAGAGATACGCCAAAAGGTTTTTGATTATATGAAGACTTCTTTGCCGTCGGGTTTACAAACGGTGATTGAGTATTTTGCCTATTCATTGGGCGCAGTTTGGATTGGTTGGATAGGGAAAACGCCGTTGGCGGGTCATCAAGTGGCGATGCAATTGGCGAGTACGACCTTTGTGGTTTTGTTGGCAATCGGTCAAGCGGGTTCCATACGAATCGGTCAAGCCATTGGCGGCAACGACCGCGAAAACTTGAAAATTGTGGGTGCATCGTCCATGATTTTTAGCGTGGCTTTGGTGTTGATGCCTGCGTTGGTGTTTCTGTTTTTTTCGGATAAATTGGCAGCTTTTTTCACTACGGACGTATTGGTGCAGCCGATTGCGGCGAATTTAATATTCATTGGCGGCATTTTTCAGGTTGCCGACGCGCTTCAGTCGGTTTCAATTGCGTTGTTGCGCGGCATGGAAGATACGCGCTTGCCGTCGGTCATTTCTTTTGTGGCGTATTGGTTATTGGGAATGCCCGTTGGCTATTTTTGCGCATTTGTCTTGAATTGGGGTGCGCAGGGCGTTTGGTTGGGCTTTTTGATTGCGTTGTTTACGCAAGGCATTTGGTTTGCATGGCGTTTTTTCAAATTGGCATCAAAAAATATAGAAATATAATTTCTACAAAATAAAAATAAAAAAATAACGAAAAAAAAGCCCCCCCCCCAGTATATTTGCCTAAAAAAAGGGTTGTCAGCACGATATTATTGTGTTGATAACCCTTTTGTTTTGAGATAAAATTTTACTTCACAATCGGCGCAATGAACGCTTCTTTTATGTTCGCTAAACACACTTTTGCTTCCGATTTGGTGAATGGTCGCTTGAAACAAATGCCCACGTTGAAGATAGAAACATGATTTTTGTAGGTGCGTAAAACAAATTTTACAAATTGGACATCTTTGTCGTTTAGGATAACGTCAACATGGTGGTCTCTATTTTTTTTGTCTGTTTTATCAATAATTTGAATAGATTTTGATTGCCAATAATTTTTAATGGCGACCATATCGTGCGTCGTTTGTGCGAAACTCCAAAAATACCACATGTGTTGACAACTTCCGCCCGTTGTTCCGTCGCAAGTGTAATTGAGCTGTTTGGGCGCGCAACCACAAATCAAAACAATTATTGATACAAAAAATATCCATTTTATCTGTTTCATATAATTTTTTTTATAAATTTAGAAAATAAACTCCGCTACGCTATCGGGTTTTGGCGAAAACTTGAAAAATCGTAACGTATCCAAAACGGTGTGTTCGCCGTTGGGCAACGTGGGCAGCAAAATGGTCGAATCGTTGAGAATCTGCCCTTCAAAATTGGCTAAAAATAGGCTACAAACCGTCTTGTTGTCGAACAGCCAACGTTCTATTTTTATGTTGTTGCCGTCTATCAAAAAAACGCCCCAATGCGGTTTGTTCGTCGCCGTTTTATTCAAAAAATCTGCATTGGCGGAACAACCAAATCGAGTGGCGGCGGTGTCTTTTGGGTCTTCGCAACCCACGCGCACGACCCCATTTTGATAGAAAAAATAAGGCACTTTTCCGCCCGAATTGGTGATTGTTTTCGGATAAAAAAGTCCATTCCATCGCAAGGCGTTGCTGTTGTTGATTTGTCTGGTTGTTTTCAAATCGGGTTCGTCGCAGACGGGTTTACAACTCGTCCACAAAATTCCCAATATCAATATTTTGAAAAAATCCATCATAAAATAACTTAAAATAATACAAAAAAGCCCCCCCCCAGTATTTGAGCGCATTTTTGCCCTTTTTTTGGGATTTTATACGTTAAAATGAAAAAATGGTTTGCCTATTTTTTTTGATAGACAAACCATTTTTAATGTGAATTTCGTTGATGCCTCAGTTTACCGTTCCTTTGTGCAAATAAACATTGGGCGTACTGCCTTTTGGATTGTCGCTGGGGTAAGAAACCATAGACAAAATGCGCCATTCTCCATTTTCTTTCAGCATGGTTCGATATTCAATCAAGCTTCGCAGGCTGCCATCGGGCTGAATATTTGTGCCCGACCAAGACACAAATGCCATGTTGCCTTCTAAACTAAACGCGATGTCTTTTCGCGTGTAATTTGCTTTGTTATAGTCAATTGGTTGTGGATTTTCTTTTATGTAAGTGCCAATAAATTTCGACAAATCGTCCCAACCGACTGCTCGAAGCGTCACGTCTGGTTCTACGCAAACGAATTGAGTTTTTGGGCTATGCACATAAAATTTTTCCCAATTGGCATAATCTCTTCCATAAAAACTGCGACTTTCTTTGGTCAAACTTTCTAAAATCGTTGCTTTTTCTTTTTCTAAATCAACTGTTTTGGGTTGTGAACAACTGGATAACATGGCAGCTAAACTCACTGCCAACATGATTTTTTTACGCATAAATTTCGTTTAATTTTATTGATTTTTTGAAAAATAACATTAAAAAAAAATTAACAATTTGAACGAAAAATAGTTTTTTAAAAACGTTTACTTTTTTCTCAAAAAAAAGCTACCCCCCCAGTATATTTGCCTCAAAAAGCAAAAAAAAAACAGGAAATCGGCAATAATCACCGATTTCCTGTTTTGAAATATTACTTTTTCCCATTTTAATCTTCGTCGCTATTGAAACGAAATCCGATGGTAAGCATGACTTGTTGACCCGTCGAAGTGACATCAATTTTTGGCACCCCTCCATTGCCAACAGGCAACGTGTAGGGCGAATATTCAGACGGAAGGCTATTGGTCGCATTGCGATAACCCAAATCTATATACGTTTTTCGTCCTCTGATGCCGATGCCAAAACTATACGAAAGCGTCGTTTGGTCAATGGCTTGCAGTGGCGATGTTCGGTAGCCGATGCCCGCCCGCAAGCGAAACTCTCCAATCGCCAATTCTCCACCCAATCGCGTGCTGAGTGCAGCTTTGTATTTCGATTTTATTTCCGAATTTACGCTTTGTTGCGCGTCGTTGTCGGCTCCATCATAAAAAAATCGGGGTTGCGTGTAGTCCGTATATTCCACATCTGCATTGACGAAGCCGTATTTTCCTGCCACAATTGCCACACTTCCCATTGCACGCCAAGGTGTTGCAAACGAATATTCATAAATTCCACTTGGCGAAGCGGCATCATAGGTTGCAAATCCGCCCGATTTTTTTTTGATTTGATAGCTCATGTCTGCCGAAAAACTGTCTCTCAACGAATAGATGGTAGGCGTATGCAATGCCAAACCAAAGCGCACATAATGAATCGGGCGATAAATCAATCCGAGTTTGAGGTTTGCGCCCACGCCAGAAGTGTTGGCGGTGTAATTATATTTCAAATCTTCAAAATACGGAACTTGCCCATTTGGGTCGCTCTCGTGATAGCGATGTTCTTCCGAATAGTTTACAATCGGAATGCCCAAGGTTGCGCCTACCATGAGTTTGTCGCGATAGTTGCCCGCCACACTGACGGCAACTTCTGAAATGCCGCCGCCAATAGAAACGGTTTCGTCGCGTTGTGTAATGGCATTTGGGGTTGATGTAAAATCGTTCTTGTAAAGCCCTGTGAGGCTATCTTCAAAAATTGCATACGTTTCGTAGGCAAGTTGAGAGCCGAATTGGTCAAATTTATTGATATTGGCTTCTTGCGACCAACGATTGGTGATAGAACCATAACTTAAACCATTGAAACTAAATCGTTGCGAAAAATTAGCAACCCGATTCACGCCCAATCCGAAGTTGACAGTCGTCCAATTGCGGCTGCGACGCGGCTCACTCGTGGCAACCAAACCAAGATTGAACCCCCATTTGTTTGCAAAATCTTCTCCTGCCGTTACGGGCAATGCGGTTTTGAAACTACTTTCATTTCGCATGGTGAGAAAAGAAGGTGAAAGCGAAAATTCACCTTTTCTATACACGCCCAAACCTGCTGGGTTGCTGCTGAGCGTAGAAAAATCGCCGCCCAAAGCACCCATCGAACCATTTAAACCCATTGAACGTGCCGTTCCGAGTGATACTTGTGACGACATGCGAAGGGCATCGCTTGCGGTTTGCGCCTCTGCAACCTGCGCAGCAGAAAGGGTCAAACCTATTATCAATCCAAAACATATCTGTTTCATAATCTATTCAATATTTTTTATGAATGTAAAAGTTTTTTTTCATCAAAATTAGCAAGTTTTATCAAAATATACTGGGGGGGGACTAAAAAGGCATAAAAAAAGCAGGCGAGACAGCAACCGATTAGAAATTGACCATCGTCGCCCGCTTTTTTTAAAAATATCAAGTTCGTCAAAATTTTGCGAACGGTGTTAATGATTTTTTTTATCAATTATTCTTCTCCACGTGGATTTCCACTTCGTCCGCTTCCACTACTGCGTGCAGGTTCCGAACGACTTGGCGCGCTTCTCGGAGATTCCGAACGTGGCGATTCCCGTCGTGGCGATTCTGTACGCGGTGTTTCCGAACGTGGTGATTCCCGTCGTGGTGCTTCATATCTTGGCGTTTCCGAACGCGGTGTTTCGCGTCTTGGTGCTTCGTATCTTGGCGTTTCTGAACGACTTGGCTCACTTCGTGGCGTTTCGTCGTAGCTACGCGAAGGGCGTTCTGTTCTCGTTGGACGTTCTACGCGAGTGGGTCGCGATTCGTCGGTCGAACGGGTTTCTTGACGCGGTGCATCGTAGCTGCGCGGTGTGCGGTCGGTACGTGGCATAGGTCGTGATTCGTCGGTCGAACGGGTTTCTTGACGTGGCGTTTCGTAGCTGCGCGGTGTACGGTCGGTACGTGGCGTAGGTCGCGATTCGTCAGTCGAACGGGTTTCTTGACGCGGTGCATCGTAGCTGCGCGGTGTGCGGTCGGTACGTGGCGTAGGTCGC
>JBJOPA010000282.1:0-4529 GCA_046051005.1 Bacteroidota bacterium | reverse complement strand
ACGGCATTGAATTATAATGGCTTTTACCTTCCGAATACTGGGGGGGGGAACATTGGTTCGTTTGGATTGTATTCGACGGCAGCCAATAACAAAGCAACTTTGGCAAACTGGAAAGCAACGGTTGGTTTGGTCAACGCAGTTTCTTATTCGCCTGATGCGAATAGTTTTGAAGCCAATCCGAATTTTCTAAGTTCTACCGACTTGCACACAGGCGCGAGCGCGTACGACGGAACAGGCACCACGTTGCCCGTTTGGTTGACCACAGACATTGACAACCAAACCCGAACAGGCACGGCAGATGTCGGCGCTGATGACTTCACATTGCCAAGTGCCGATTTAGCGGCTTCCGATTTGGTTAGCCCTGTTGTCGTCGGTTGTGCCAATGCTTCGCAAGGCGTTACCGTGAGCATTAAAAATATGGGTACTTCACCGATTGATTTCTCTGTAACACCCGCTACGGTGACTTGTAACGTGACGGCGGCGGCAACGGCAACGCTTTCGGCAACTGTCAGCACAGGTACACTCGCGGCGGGCGCAAGCCAAGATGTAGCTTTGACAGGTACTTTTAATATGAGTGCTACGGGTACATACAATTTCAGCTCAAGTGTTGCCTTAACGGGTGACGGAAACGCCAATAACGATGTAACCACCACTTCACGGGCAGTGAGTGCTACTACTTTCGCTATGCCTTATTCGCAAGATTTTGGCACAACCAGTTCTAGCGTTTCGGGTTGGTACACGGCGGGTACGGCTTTCAGCGTGAGTTATACGGGCGTTGTGCCACAACTTGGCGCGGCGGGTGTTGTCGGTAGTGCGCTTTATCGTCAAATCACAACTTCTAATACATTCCCTTACGGCTATTGCATTACGCCAAAAGTGGGAACCGTTGCGGCGGGCGATTATTTGGCTTTTGATTGGAAAGTAGTGATTCCTGCGGCTACTACGCCTTTTGCTCCTGCCGTTTCGCCCAACTGGGGCAATTTTAAAGTCGATATTTCGACCGATTGCGGCAACACGTTCACCACTTTGCAAACCGTCAATGCCGATGGTGTTGGCACGACGAACTACACCAACCTCAACATTCCATTGACCAGTTACATAGGGCAAGAAGTGATGTTCAGAATCGGGTTGACCTCCACCACACCAACAGCGACGACGTATTATATTTTCGATAACTTCGTCATCGGACAGCCCGCACCTGCCAACAACGAATGTGCCAATGCCGTGACCATCTCGTCAACCCCAACATCGGGTACGACCATTGGCGCAACGGCGGTTCCTACGGCTACCACGCCAACGTGCGATGCAACAGCAAGCGGAATCGGCGACGTTTGGTACAAGTTCAATACAGGTTCGGGGGCTTCGCAGATTTATAACACAGATGTGGCAATCACCAACGTCGCATCGGGCAAAACCATTGAATATGCCGTTTACAAAGGCACTTGTTCGGCAATGTATGAACAGACAGGCACTTGTGGCTCGACCACAGGCGCGAATGCAAGCATCACCTTGCGCGGTTTGGAACCTAACCGAGACTATTACGTCCGCGTTTGGTCCAACAGCACCCCAGTAGCGGGAGCATTTAACATTGCATTGAGTAATACCGTAGATGCAACTTCTGTTGTTTTGGGCAATGCCACTACGACTTCGGCTTGTCAGGCGACTACTTCGGTCGTCATCAATGCGGCAAATGCCAATATTTGGGTGCCAGTAATGGACGGCGCGAACCTCGTTGCCGAAATCAATGCCAATGGACAAGCACTCGGAACGGTCAATGTAAATTATTTCATCAACGGAACTGGAAGCATCAGAACCGCTTCGGGAAGTAGTTATTTGGATAGAAATTTCAGCTTTACAGCCACCAATACATTTGCCACGCCAGTAAGTTTGCGCTTGTATTTTACCAATGCAGAACGAACTGCATACGCAACTGCAACGGGCAGCGACCCATCATCGGTCACGCATTATGCGGGCGCGAACTGCGCGACTTCGGCGAATGTAGTCACCACAGACCCAAGTCTTTCCATCATTGCCACAACCGTCAGCACAGCATTGAACGGTGGTGCTTACGCAACCTTAAATACGCCAAGTTTTTCTGGGTTTTATGTCGGTCCAAATGCCTTGTTACCCATTGAATTGCAGGCATTCAAAGCAACTGCTTTGACAAATCAAAACAAAGTGGAATGGACAACCGCAAGCGAGCGAAATACCAAAAAATTTGTTGTCGAACGCTCCAATGATGGTGTTAAAAATTGGCAAATTGTTGAAACCGTTGCAGCAGCAGGAAATTCAACAAAACAGTTGAATTATCAAGTTTTTGACCAAAATCCAACGTGTTTGGCGTTTTATCGCTTGCGTTCCGTAGATTTGGACGAAAAGGAAACCCTTTCTGCCCTCGTTTCGGCGCAGCGACGTTGTGGTCGTTTGGCAATTGCTAGCATTTATCCGAATCCCGCAACTGCAAATGCAACCTTGACTTTTGAAGTCACCCAAAACAGCGATGTGACCCTTACATTGACCGATTTGTTGGGCAGAATCGTCAGCAAACAGCAAATCAATGCCGTTGAAGGTTTCAATAAAGTAGATTTAAATTTGGAAAATACGCCACAGGGAACGTATTTTGTCACCCTTCAAGACCAAAATGCGAAGGTGACAAAACGAATTGTAAAACAATAAATCGTTAAAAATTTATTGATATTTTTTGATTCCTAAAAAAATCTCGTCGAAGCATTTCAATTGCTTTGACGAGATTTTTTTGCTTAAAAATGCCCCCCCCCAGTATATTTGCCACTTTTTAAGGGTTTTATCGAAATAAAAAAGAAAAAAAGCCATTCATTTGATTGAATAGCTTTTTTTTTAGTCTGATTTGTCGTGGTTCTTTCTATCCAATTGAAGCGTTTTGAAGGCGATGCCAACGATTGCGAAAACAAACAAAAGAATGCCAATTCCCGTATTGCCCTCACTCAATTCCCAACACCCGCGAACCAAAAAATAGATAGAAAATAGTATGCTCAACAAACCCAAGACATTTTGCAAGGTCGTATTGTTGCCACTCATTGCCTTTTTTAAAAAAAATAGAGATAGATTGATTAAAAAAATTGTTTACATATTATTTCGTACGATTGTTAACAAAATGTCATGCAAATGTAAACAATTTTTTAATACAGATATATAATTTTTATTTTTTTTTATCAAATTTTTATTTTTTTTTATATTTTCATCAAAACAGAAAGGTTTTGCAAGTCATCAAAGACTTACAAAACCTTTTTTGGAACCAATCCAAGCTCAAACTAAACTGAAAAAATTAGAGCGTTGCAATTTTTTTCGCCAAACCTGATTTCAAGTTGGCTGCTTTGTTTGCATGGATGTTGTTCTTTTTCGCTAACTTATCAATCATCGAAACGACTTTTGGCAAGAATGCAGTTGCTTCACCGCTATCCGTCATGTCACGCAATTTTTTGATAGCTGAACGAGCAGTTTTTTTGTAAAAACGGTTCAACAAGCGACGTTTTGCCTCTTGGCGAATGCGTTTTTTAGATGACTTATGATGCGCCATTTTATTACAAAAAATATTAAATACAATTTTTCGATTTCCGAACCGCAAAGGTACAAACTATTCCCCGAATAAAAAAGCCCCCCCCCAGTATAAAATCATTTTTTTGAAAAAAAACTTTTTTTAAAACGATTTTACAAGCGCGTCAACGGCAGTTTCGGCAGTTTCGAGTGCGCCGTGCAAGGTTCCCGAATGCCCTTTTGTGTGCGTGGCTTCGCCTGCAAAAAACACTTTTTTGTTAACCGAATTTGCCAAAACCGCACGGTCTGCCAACGAATAACCCACTTTTGGATAGGAATAAGTGCCGCCAATGAACGGCATTTTTGACCAATCCATCACTTTTGCCTCCAAGAAAACGGGCGTTGCGGCGTTGCCATACAATCGGTTCAAATCCGCCAAAATGCTGTTTACAATTTGCGTTTCGGAAAGCGCAGACAACGCGGCAGCAGTCGCACCATTGATGAAAGCCGTCAAAATGGGCGTATTTCCGCGTCCCAACGACGTAAACCAATATTCTGGCACCGCATTTGAACCCACAATCGAACCCAAATCGGCTGCCCAAAAACGGGTCGAAAACTTCAAAATCACCTTCATGCCGCCGTCCATTCCGATGCGATTCATGGCGGTCGTTCGCGCCGCCGCGTCGGGCAATTGCGGATTGAAAGTCAAATCATTTCTTTTCAAAATTGCCAACGGAACCGTCACCAACACGCGGTCGGCTTCGTAAACGTTGTTTTGTGCATCGGTCAACACGACTTTTGCACCTGAATAATCTACTTTTTTGACCGCCACGTTGAGTTTGGTTTCCGCAATCGCGTTGGGGCATTTTATGGCAATCAAGCGTTCAAAAGTCTTGTTGGATAACCTAAAATTGTCGTTGCCCGCCGTCCATTCGGCTTGTTCAAGCGCGATGCCTTTTGCGCTCAAATTGTTGATGTCGGTGCCAAATTCATTGCCCGATTGCGCATTTACGATG
>JBJOPA010000281.1:0-5532 GCA_046051005.1 Bacteroidota bacterium | reverse complement strand
AAATGCGATAGAACGGCGGCTCGAAAATTAATGTTCGCTTCATTGGTTTATTTGCCTGTCATTTTAACGGCTTTGGTTTTAGATAAAATTTAAAATATAACATGTCAAATTTGACCGTCAACCGACGCAATAAAATCCACCCTCAAAAACTCGCACTTTGGATTGCTTGCGGCAGTATTACGATGATGTTTGCGGCGTGGTCGAGTGCCTACATCGTGCGCGAAGGACAGGGAAACTGGGCAAACTACCGAATGCCCGACATTTTTTATGTCAGCACGGCGTTGTTGGTTTTGAGTAGCGTTACGTTGCACATGTGCTTCATCTCGTTCCGAAAAGGACAGGAACGCGCCTACAAATTTTTGTTAATTCTTAGTTTTTTACTAGGAATTTCCTTTATCGCGTTGCAATATTTGGGTTGGAATGAGTTGAAAAATATCGGATTACCGTTGGGAACCAACGCTTCGGGAGACTTTTTTATCTTGATTTCTGGTTTTCACGCAGCGCATATTTTGGGTGGCATTGCTGCTATCGTTTTGGCTATGGTTCATGCTTTTGCGTTGCCTTTCAAAGTAACCCAAAAACGTCTCCATCGCCTTGATTTGACACTCAACTATTGGCATTTTGTGGATTTTTTGTGGATATACTTGTTTGTATTCTTTTTGTCGAAATAATTTGCGAGAATCGAAACGATTCCAAAATAATCAAATTTTCTTTTCTGTAAGGAAAACATTTATAAAATAAATTTTTAAGTTAAATTTTGATACCCCCCAGTATATCGTCTTTAAAAACGATAAATTGGGAGGAAAAATACCTAAAATTATGGCTCACGTTGCTCACGACCAGGAAGTATTGCACGACCAACACGAACACCACGCTACCGAAGATTGGAGCGGTGGGGCGGAACCTTTCAACGCCAGTTATGGAAAGTTGATGATGTGGTACTTTTTGCTTTCTGATGCGTTCACATTCGCTGGTTTTTTGATTGCTTACGGCACACTTCGTTTCAGTTCACCGAGTTGGCCTGTTCCAGATTTCGTGTTCACGACTTTCCCTTCTTTTGGCTTTTTGCCTGAAAAAATTACGCATCACGCGCCTTTGATGTTCGTTTCTTTGATGACTTTTATCCTCATCGTTTCATCGGTTACGATGGTGCGCGGGGTGCAAGAAGGACATCGCGGCAACAAAAGTGGCGTAGTAAAATGGATGCTTTGGACCATCGTTGGCGGCACCGCGTTTTTGGCGTGTCAAGCTTGGGAATGGACGACTTTGATTGCTGGTGAAAACGTTTCGCTTTCGCGCAATCCATTTGGTCGCCATGAATTTGCAGGCAAATATCTTGATGACGAACATGGACATGCTTTGCCTGCGGGTAAGGAAATTCCATTCAAAAAAGGAGACGGTTATCTCATGCACGCCCAAACTGTTGAAGTGAACGGACAAGAGAAAAACGTATATGATAAAAATGGCGATTTGCAGCTCGTGGCGCGTAGAATTTCAGATGCGCAAGGAAATACAAAAGACCGCAACGGAAACGAACTTCGTGTGAAACAAGGACCGCGTGCTTTTGGCGCATTGTTTTTCTTCATCACGGGTTTTCACGGTTTCCACGTATTTTCGGGTGTCTTGTTTTTGGCGATTATCGCCATCAATGTTGCCAGTGGATTGTATGCAAAACGAGGAAATCACTACGAAATGGTGGAAAAAATTGGCTTGTATTGGCACTTCGTTGACTTGGTTTGGGTCTTCGTATTCTTGGTTTTCTATTTATTGTAAACCAATTTTTGATTGATAAAAATATTTATTAAAAATATAAAAAAATATAGAAAATGGATTATCAAGAAGGTTTGAAGACCGTTCGATTTGGTTTGATTTTGTTGGGTGTCATCACCGTTGCTGAAGTTTTGTTTGCACTCGTTGGCAATGGTCATATTATTGAAGGTGTTACATTTCCGAAATGGTTGATGTATCCTGCTATGATTGGCGCAAGTTTGTACAAAGCGTATTTTATCATCTATAAATTCATGCACATGGGGCATGAAGTGAGTGGATTGGCAAAAACCGTTTTGATGCCGATGTTGTTGCTCGTTTGGGCGTTGATTGCTTTCTTTTGGGAAGGAGACGCTTGGCTTGGAAACCGCGAAAAAGTTGAAAACCGCGATGCCCGTACCATCGAGCCTGCCAAACCAAAAGTAGGTGACATATTAGATTTGTCGAAAGTTAGAAATTTAGGCTAATTTAATAAAGAATATTGTTAGCATTCAAAAGTGCTTATTTTATCAAATGATGATAGAATAAGCACTTTTTTTTTGTCTTTTTTAATCTCAAAAATACACCCCCCCAGTATAAACGGTCAAAAAACAACAAATCTATAAAAATAAAATACGTTTTTTTTGTTTTTAAATTATTATTTATTTTGAGTTAGTATAAATAAACAAATAAATATTTTTTAAAAAAATGTTTTTAAAACTAAAAAAAAAATGAACCATTACAAATAGTGGTTGTTTTGATATTGCATTTAGTTAAATGAACCGTTTTACTCTTCGAAGAGAAACAAACCCTATTTTATTAACTTTTATTTATAGTCATCATTAAATCTTACATCATTAATACTTTTTCATAAAGTATTACCAAAAAAAAATAAAAATATGTTTAAACTGACACTTCGGTTGCTTTTAGCGGCTTGCATTAGTGTTGCATCTTTGCAACTTTCAGCGCAAACTGCGCGTCTCCAAGTTATCCATAATTCGCCAACACCTACGGTTGATATTTATGTAAATGGTAATTTGTTCCTTGACAATTTCGCTTTTCGCACCGCAACACCTTTCAATACGGTTCCTGCGGGCGTTGACCTCAACATCGGGGTAGCATTGGGAACTTCAACTTCTGTACGCGATACATTAGTAAATTTCAGAGTTCGACTCGATGCAAACAAGGCTTACGTCGTCATTGCCAACGGCATTGTGGGCAATATGCAAACACCTTTCACATTGGCAGTAACCGATTTGGGTCGCGAGACTTCATCGGGTGGCAATGCGAATGTGGATTTGGCATTTTTTCACGGTTCACCGGGTGCACCTTCGGTAGATATTTTGGCGGGAATGAACCCTTTGTTTTTGCAAAATACGTATGGTCGTTTTTCGCAAGGCTATGTGAGTGTGCCAGCGAGTAACTACACCATTAATGTCCGCGCAACGGGTCAAATGACTAATTTGGCAAGCTACGCGGCTGATTTTTCTTTTTGGAGAGGCAGAACGGCAGTCATTTTTGCTTCGGGCTTTTTGAATGGTAGTCCGAGTTTCGAGCCTTGGGTAGCACTTTCTAATGGTGGAACGTTTCCTTTGCGCGCTATCACGCCACCACCACCACCGCCGCCGCCTGCACCTACTCGTACGGCGCGTCTTCAAATCATTCACAATTCGCCAACGCCGACGGTTGACATTTATGTGAACGGTAGTCTATTCCTTGATAATTTTGCTTTCCGCACGGCAACACCTTTCACAAGCGTTCCTGCGGGCGTTGACCTCAATGTTGGCGTAGCATTAGGAACTTCGACTTCTGTGCGCGACACATTGGCAAATTTCCGTATTCGATTAGATTCGGGTAGAACTTATGTCGTCGTTGCCAACGGAATTGTAGGCAATGCACAGCGTCCATTTACGTTGGCTGCGGCAGATTTCGGTCGCGAAACTTCGTCGGGCGGTGACGCAAATGTGGATTTGGCGTTTTTTCACGGCTCGCCTGATGCGCCTTCTGTGGATATTTTGGCAGGCGTGACACCTTTGTTTTTGCAAAATACGTTCGGTCGTTTTTCGCAGGGTTACGCGAGTGTGCCTGCGAGCAACTACACCATCAATGTACGTGCAACGGGTCAAGCGACTAACTTGGCAAGTTATGCGGCAGATTTTTCTTTCTGGAAGGGCAGAACGGCGGTTGTTTTTGCTTCTGGTTTCTTGAATGGCAATCCGAGCTTCGAACCTTGGGTCGCACTTTCTAACGGCGGTACGTTTCCGTTGCGTCGCGTGACACCTTTTGCGGGTGAACAACGCGGTGAAAGTTTCGATGGAAATGGAGTAGTTGCCAGAGAAATAACTGGTACTACGACAAGAAGTAACGATAAATTGACGGTTTACCCAAATCCAGTAGAAGCAAATGGTGTTTTGAATGTTGCTTTCGCAACACAACAAACGGGTGATATGCGATTTGAGTTGGTCAATTTGGCGGGTCAAACGTTGCAATCTGGTACTTGGTCGGCAGACAAAGGAGATAATACTTATGAATTATCAACACAAGATATGCCAACGGGAACTTATTTGTTGCGCATCAAAACCGCAACAGCCGTATCGGTACAAAAAATCACGGTTTTTAAATAATTAAATAAAATAATATTTTAAATATTTTCAGGTTTTTACAGAATTAAGCATTGCTTTTCTGTAAAAACCTGTTTTTTTTAGATAAAAATATTGAAAAAGTATAAAATGACTGATTTATACTGGGGGGGGGGATTTTTTCAGAGTTTTTGGATAAAATATTGCTATTTCGCTGAAAACATTTACTTTTGCATTTCTAAAATTTATAATCAAGCGTCCATTTAGTTTTATTTAATATTTTATCCTTTTTTTATGAATAATATTCTCATTATTGGCGCAGGTCGGTCTGCAACGGCTTTGATAAATTACGTATTGAACGAAGCCCAAAAGCACAATTGGTCTGTTACGGTTGCCGATGCCGACCCCGAAGCCGCCAAATTGAAGGTAAATGGACACCCAAACGGTCGTGCTACTTGGCTCGACGCAACAAAAGTGAATGACCGCCGTGACTTGATTGGACGTGCCGATGTGGTGGTTTCGTTGCTGCCCGCGCACTTACATCTCGAAGTTGCCCACGACTGTTTGAAATTGAAAAAACATTTAATTACAGCATCTTATATTTCAAAACAATTATATGCGTTGGGCGATGAAGCCCGCGAACGCGCCCTCATTTTTATGGGAGAAATGGGTCTCGACCCAGGCATTGACCACATGAGCGGCAAGCAAAAAATTGATGAAATCGTAGCAAAAGGAGGTAGATTAAAGTCTTTTCGCTCCTATACTGGGGGGGTGGTCGCGCCCGAAAGCGATGACAATCCATGGCATTACAAGTTCACTTGGAACCCTCGAAATGTGGTGTTGGCAGGTCAAGGAACTGCCCAATTTTTGGAAGATAGCAAATTGAGATATGTGCCGTACAATCGGTTGTTTAAGGAATATCAAGTGGTAAATATTCCTGATATGGGCGAATGGGAAGTCTATGCAAACCGCGATTCGCTGTTGTATCGAGATATTTATGATTTGGGTGCCATTCCGAATTTGTTTCGCGGCACGATTCGGCATCGCGGCTTTTGCGATGCGTGGAATGCGTTGGTGCAAATTGGCTTGACTGATGGTTCTTTTCCGATTTTGGATTCGGAAGAAATTACCTATCACGAGTTGTTAGATGCCTATGTTTCGAGCGCGGCAACGGGTGCTTCGTTGAAAGAAAAGGTTGCCAATTTAT
>JBJOPA010000280.1:0-26295 GCA_046051005.1 Bacteroidota bacterium | reverse complement strand
CAACGTAACATAACCTCGTTTTTCGACGATTTCGTTTAGTGGCGTGACGTATTTTAAAGTGTATAGATAAGTTCCTTGTGGCATGGACTCGCCGATGTTGCGTTTTTGTCCATTCCAACCTTCTTCAATGTCGTTGGTTTCAAAAACACTTTCGCCCCATTTTGAAAACACTTTCATATTAAAACTTTTCATTCCAAAAGTAAAACCAGTTCCTTTAAAAACTTCGTTGTTTGAATCGGCATTTGGGCTAAACGCATTGGGCATAAAAAAGCGAACTTCGGGACGAATATAAACTTTTGCCGAAGCCGAATCTGAACAACCAAATTTGTTGGACACGCGCAAGCGCACCGACAACCAACCCGTATCCCGATTGAAAAACACGCTCGGATTTTTGTCGGTCGAAAAACCGTATCCACGTGGAAAAAACCACCGCCAACTCGTTGCGTCACTGGAAGAAGTATCTAAAAATGAAACCCGCGACTCAATATTTGTTGCATTTTTAGGCGAAAAATCAAAGCCCGCTTTGGGATTTGGATTTACTTGCACCCAATCGTCGTAAGTAGCGGATTTGGTGCAACCAATAGGCGAAACGATGCGTACGGAAACGGTATATTTACCTGGATTTGGATATGTATGTTCGGCATCAATGGTTCTCACGATGGTTCCGTCGCCCAAATTCCAAGTGACTTTGTAAGTTGAGTCAACAGGAATAGACCGATTTTTAAATTTTACGTTTAGTGGCGCGCAACTGAGGTATCTATCTGGTTCGATAATCAAAATGGCAGGCGCGGGATTCCAACCAAAAATGAGCGTAGTATCTTCTTTGCAACCCAATCTGTCCAACAAAGACAGCGTAACTCGCTTGTTTCCGGGTGTTTGGAACAAGTGACTGGGGTTCAAAACATTGGTGTCGGGTCGCGTGCCGTCGCCATAATTCCAAATAAATTTTGTGATATCGCGTGTCAAGGCAGACGTATTTCTGAATGCAACGGGTCCCGCTTTGCAGCTGTCGTATTGAAAAGTTGCGTTTGCGTTTACGCCTACGGGTCCAAGTCGTATGGTTATCAAGGCGGAATCTCCGCACGGAGTATTTGGGTTTAAATACATCACACCTCTGTATGTTCCTGTGTCGCTGAACCTAAAATTGAAATCAAAACCATTAGTTTCTCTTACGGTTCCATTGACGTTAAATCGCCAAAGAGTAGAGGAAATATTGGCAAGCGGCGTACTGGTATTTGCCAATGTAATATTCAAATTATCGCAATTGTTGAAGAAATATTGATTAGCCCCCACGAGATTTGCGCCTATTCTGGCAGAAATACTTTTCCGACAAGGTTCTACATTAAATTGAAAATCTCTGAATATGGTTCCCATCAAAATGCCATTTCGATATTCTTTGACGCAGACTCCGACCACATAATTGCCTTGAACGAGCGGCGTTCCTGTGATGAAACCCGTTTGGGAATTGATGCGCATGGCAGGCAAAGCGTTGGCACCAAAAGGGTTAGAACCCGTAAATCCGGGTTTGTATGTAACACTTGTAAAAGGAGCATTACAGGCAGATAAACTAAGACTACAGCCAGGTCCAGAGCCTGTATTTGGAGAATCACAAAATTCATACACAAGATTGTCTTCGTTTGAGTCGTTGGCAGAATGGTCAAAATTTAGTGCTTCATTCTGACAAATTACGGTGGGTGGAAATAAATTAAAGTCAGGACTGCTATTGTTGGCAATTTGACCTTCGGGTGTGATTTCCAGATAATATGTGGCACCAGCTATACTAGGATATAAAATATTACTAATTAATGCATTTCGACAACAAATCCGTGCTACAATTCGATAAGTGCGGTTCGATAGCGGCAAAGAAATCAACGTTTGTTGTGACCGTACATCTGAATAATAATCCGCTTGTTGCACACAAACGTAAGAGGGAACAGTCAAACACGGGTAGCTAGGTGGTGAAACTGTACGAATGGACTCAACACCAAGATTGCAAACACGTGTTACCACTGGGGCAATGTCGTTTCCCTCATAGATAGAGAGTTCTATTATGGGATTAAAGGCTGAACTTGTTCTCCCGCAATCTCGGTACAAGCGTACGGAAATGTCGTAAGTATTTACGTTCAAACTGCGCGAAATAAATTTTTGACTGATGTAACCGCCCACAATGTGAGACCCTAACGCCGTTGAAATGCAGCAAAATACGCCACAAACGACCAATAAATGTTTTAAAATTTTGTTCATTTTATAAAAATCGTGGTTTTATTATGGCGAAGTTCAAAAATTCCAAAAAAAAATGTCCTTTCAAAAAATAGAAACAAACACTTTTGGCTTTTGTTTAACAAAAAAAAGGATTTTAGTCTGCTAAATAGGCAATTATACTGGGGGGTGGCATTTTTTTTCTTTTTTTTCAAAAATTCCATAAAATTTTGTCGTTTATCTATCAAAATCAAAGATTGATATAATTTTCTGATGCCATTCGTCAAGTTCGACTTAATATTGTGTCTAAATTTAAATAATATTAATTTGGTTTGATATTTGATTTTAAAAAAGTAAAAAAAATATGTTTAAAAAGATAATATTAACGACTTTTGCGCTTTCGACGCTTTCTGGTTTGTTTGGGCAAGAGGTTTGGACTTTGGAGCGTTGCATACAACATGCGCAATCCAATAATTTGCAGATAAAACAGTCCAATCTTCAAGTAAAAAATGAGGATTTGACCAACCAGCAAAACAAAAATGCGCGTTTGCCGTCTGTGAGTGCGGGTTCTAATTTGGGTTTCAACTTCGGTCGAAGCGTCAATCCTTCGACCTACCAATTTGAAAATCGGTCTTCTAATTTCAATGCGTGGTCGGTTCGTGCCGATGTGCCGATTTACAGCGGTGGTCGCCTCAACAATCGAATCAAGCAATCAGGCTACGATGTGGAAGCCGCAAAACTTGATGCCGAACGCATGTCCAACGATATTGCTTTGCAAATTGCCTCTTCATATCTACAAATTTTGTTGAATGAAGAGCAATTGGAAAACAACAAAAAGCGCATCAAATTGTCGCAAGACCAATTGAGCCGCATTGAAAAACAAATCAAAGCGGGTTCGTTGGCGCAGAACTCGAAATACGAAACCATTGCGCAAATTGCGCGCAACGAGCAACAAATTGTAGTGTCCGAAAACAGTGTCGCATTGGCTTATTTGACGCTCAAATCGTTGTTGCAACTCGACCCTGACTACGCGCTGCGCATCGAAAAACCTAATTTCAACGCGCCATTGGCGGTGAATACAGATGTGTTTAATTTGAAAACTATTTTCAACCAAGCCCTCAATGGGCAACCGCAAATCCGTGCGGGCGAACTGCGCATCAAGAGTGCCGAAGTCGGTGTTTCGGTGGCAAAAGCGGGTTTTTTGCCCACGCTGAATGCAAGTGTTGGTTTAAATACGAATTATTCAAATGCGATTTTGGACTTTTCGACGGCTCGTTTCGTGGACAATAATTTGCCTGTTAAAATCAATGGAACACCGTCTATTTTGACTACGCCTTCGGTGGACGCTTCAACGGCATCAAAAAAATCTTATGGCAGCCAGATTGGAGACAATTTTGGACAAAGCGTTAGTTTTAGCCTCCAAATTCCAATTTTTGAGCAAGGCATTAACAAAATAAACGTAGAACGCGCCAATTTGAACGTTCAACAACAAATTTTGGTGCAAGAACGCGCCAAACAACAATTGAAAAACGACATTCAAACTGCCATCGCCAACGCCCGCGCCTCGCAAAGAAGTTTCGATGCGGCGCAAAAAAGTTTAGAAGCCCTCAAAGCGGCGTTTGAAGCGACAGAAAAACGTTTTTCGATTGGTGGTTCGAGTAGTTTTGAATTGTCGCAAGCGAAATTGAATCTTGATGCGTCGGAAAACGATGTTGTATTTGCGAAATATGATTTTCTTTTCAAATTGAAAATTGTAGAATTTTATCAAGGAAAATCCTTAAACTTGAAGTAAAAATAGCCCCCCCCCAGTATCTGGCGGTCAAAAAGCAGTTCGCGCAGGTGCGAACTGCTTTTTTTATTGTAAAATTTAATATTGATTTAAATTACGAATCAAAAACAAGTAGTATCTTTGCGGCGAAATTATATTTTTTTTAAAAAGAAATTATAAAATTTTATAAAACCATTAATTCTTAAAAAAATATTTCAATTTGTTTCCTCAAATTTTTGTTGTTTTTCTTTAAAAAATTTTTATGAAAAAATTATTACTTTCCATGATGATGACTTGCTTTGCAGTAGGTCTTTTCGCGCAGGTAACTTGGGTTGGTGCTAGCACAGGCGGTGACTGGCAAGTTGGCACAAACTGGAGTAGCGGCGCAGCTCCTGCGGCTACGGACGCGGTTTTGTTGAATACGGGTCCAACGGATTCGTTGATTTTGACGAATTTGCCTGCTGCCATCAGCGTCACACAATTGACGATAACGAACACGAAAGTTCGCATTGTCAATGGTGGTGCGGCTACTACGTTCAACATCACAGGCGCAACGGGTGTTGACCTTTCGGTTGGTGTTGGTTCAGCGTTGGTTTTCGGTGGAACTGCGGCAACTGCGGCAAACGGCGTGATTGCAATGAACTTGGCTTCTGGCGCAACGGCTGAAATTTCTGGTTATGTGCAATTGACCTCTAACACAGGTGTATCCTATGCTCATAGACTACAAGTATTAGGTGGTTCAAATGCTATTGCATTTAAAGCTAACTCGACATTTGTTTCAGGACCAGGTTTCACTGGTAATCCATTTGGTGCGGGTGCTTCTCCATCTTCCCCCTTTTCTGTGTTGTTTGAAAATGCTTCAACTTGTCAACAAAACGGCGGTTCAACTCCATTAGGCGGTACAGGTGTAAATACAACAACTACGTTTCAAGATAATAGTACTTATATCTATAACGTTGGTGGAGCATTATCGATGTCTTCATCTGGTAGGACTTTTGGTAATGTTACTTTTAGCAATGCTACGTTCACGGCAACTTCGGGTGGCACAAGTACGTGTGTCATTAATGGTAATTTATTGGTTGCTGCGGGTAACCCTATTTTGGCAGGGGCAGGAGGGTTTACTGTCAAAGGCAATATTACTGTCAATACGGGAGCGAGTTTGACTTTTGGCTCGGCAACGGCTTGTCCAGTGAACTTGACAGGTACGACTGAACAAACGATTACAGCTAATGGTGCCATTAATTTCATTTCTACTGCTGCTGCAACACAACTCATTCTGAATAATCCTGCTGGTGCAAAATTAGGCAATAATTTAACGATTAATAAAATGACCTTGACGGCGGGTAAGTTCAAATTAGGCAATTACAATTTGACGACGACTGTTACAGGAACTCCTATTTCTGGTGCCACTCCTACCAAATTTATTGTAACCGATGGAACTGGCAAGCTCAGAATTTCAGGAAACAACGTAATGTGTGAATTTCCAGTAGGCGCGTCAGCTACCGATGGTGACATCAATCAAGTACGTATTACGGGTGCAACAGGAACTGAAACTTTTGAAGTCCGCGTAGCACCTGCCAATGCGGGTTTTATAAGTGATTATGGCATTAATCGTACTTGGGATATTTCACGTGCAGGCTCTATCAATGCTACCGAAATCAAATTTGGTTTCAACGACGCGCAAGCGGGGACTTTGTGTAATCCTGCAAATGCAATGGATTTGGGACACTTCGATGCCGTTAACGGTTGGGAAGCTACACAAACCAATATCGTCCCAACGGCTGGTGGTTCAACGGTGAACGATAAAGAATTAATCACGACTGCACCTGTCACATCTTTCTCTCCATTTTCAGTTGGCACAACAGGTCAAGTGGCTTTGGGTGTTGAATTGACGAAATTTGAAGCAAAATCAGTAGAAAATCAAGTAAAATTGACTTGGCAAACGGCAAGCGAGCGCGACAATGCGTTTTTTGCTGTCGAATATAGCCGCGATGGTCGCAACTTTGAAACCATCGGCGAAGTGAAAGGAAATGGCACAACATCAAGCGTTTCTAATTACAATTTTACGCACCCAACGGCGGCACAAGGGGTAAATTATTACCGTGTGCGTCAAGTTGATTTGAATGGAAAATCGGCTACAACGGCGGTTCGTTCGGCATTGATTGGCAAAAATGGGGTGCGCGTCTATCCAACGGCGGCAAATCAAACTTTGACCATCGAAGCCGCAAACGAAACTGAACAAACTTTTGAAATCTTGAATTTGCAAGGTCAAAAAGTAATGTCGGGTGAGTTTGCAAGTCGTAAAACGTTAGATATTTCAGAATTGACGACGGGTAATTATTTCGTAAAAATTGGTCAAACGACCGTTCGTTTTACGAAAAACTAATCTAAAACGCATTCAAAAAAAATCTCTCGTGTAGTTTTTACACGAGAGATTTTTTTTATTTTGAGAACGCCTTATTCATTAATTTTCGCCTTGAAACGACGAATTTTTAATCGTTTTTAGGGTTAATTTTCTTTTCTAATTCAGCAATTTTCTTTGACATTTCTGGCAATTTTTTGAAAATCGCATACGCTCGCATGAACGTGGAGTAGGGTAGCGCAGGCGTTCCAAACACTTTTTCGTTGGCTTCGAGACTGCCGACTACGCCCGATTGTGCGCCTACTTTCGCGCCGTCAGCGATGGTGATGTGTCCATTTACACCCACTTGACCGCCAATCATGCAGTTGGCACCAATTTTCGCGCTGCCCGAAATGCCCGTTTGCGCGGCGATAACGGTGTTGGCTCCAATCGAAACGTTGTGGGCAACATGCACCAAATTGTCGAGTTTTACGCCATTTTGGAGCGTTGTTGCGCCAATTGAGCCTCTGTCTATCGTACAATTTGCCCCAATTTCTACGTCATCGCCTATCCAAACATTGCCGACATGTTGAATTTTCTTATAACTCCCGTCTTGTTGTGGCGCAAAACCAAAACCGTCCGCACCCAACACCGCATTGGCATGAACGATGCACCGCGCCCCTAAAATTACGTCGTGATAGACCCGCGCACCCGAATGCAAGACGCTATTTTGACCGATTTTCGACGATTTTCCTACAAAAGTTTGCGGTTTTAAGACCGTATTGTCGCCAATTTCGGCGTAGGCTTCGACGACGCAAAAATCGCCGATGGCTACGTTTTTACCGATTGTTGCCGTCGCGTCAATGCTGGCACGCTCGGAAATTACATTTTTTTGAGCCGCTGTCGTCAAATCTTTGAACGTTTCGAGCAAAACAGCAAGAGATTCATACACATTTTCGACGCGCACCATCGTGGTGGCGACGGCTTCGCGAGCGACAAAATTGTTGGGAACCAACAAAATCGCCGCTTTTGTCGAATAAACAAAATCTTCATATTGTGGATTTCCGAAAAAACAGATGTCACCTTCCGTTGCGGCTTCGATTCTACCCGGTTTGGTGGCGACGGCATCAGGATTTCCCTCGACGGAGCCGCCTAAAAGTTGCGCCAATTGTTGCGCCGTTATTTTTATATTTTCCGTATGCATGGCGCAAAGTTACAGCTTTTTGAAAACTAAAAACTAAAATTTGTTTTTTTTTGACACCCCCCAGTATCCCAGCCATTTTTTGGGTTTTTTGAGTTAACTTTGTGCCCCAATTTTGTTTTTTAATCATCTTTTTAAACAAAATAAGTTTTTAAGAGAAAAATTAATTATCATTTATAAAGAATAATATTTTTAAAAAATGTCAATAAAAGTATTTAAATTTGGTGGCGCATCGTTAAAAGATGCCGCAGGCGTTCGGAATGTGGCGAAAATAATCAATCTTTATGCGTCAGACAAAATTTTAGTGGTCGTGTCAGCGATGGGAAAAACGACCAATGCGCTCGAAAATGTGGTACATTCTTATTTTGCAAACGATGGAAATGCGCTTTCAATTTTGGAGCAAATCAAGGTAACACATTATCAAGAAATGCAACATTTATTTGATGCGTCGGACGAAATTTTTGCGCAAATCAATGATGCTTTTGTCGAAATCGAATGGATTTTGGAAGACGAACCGCATGATAGTTTCAATTATATCTACGACCAAGTTGTGGGCATGGGCGAGGTTTTTTCTTCAAAAATTGTGACTGCATTTTTAGAAAAAAACAATCAAAAAGCAATTTGGCTTGATGCGAGAGACGTAATAAAAACCGATGAAAATTGGAGAGAAAGTGCCATTTTATGGCAAGAAACAACGGCGGCAATGCGTTCGACGTTGCCAAAAATGTTTTCTGAATCGAACGTAATTGTGACGCAAGGTTTCATCGGTTCGACGAAAGACAACAATACGACAACGCTTGGGCGCGAGGGTTCGGACTATTCGGCAGCCATTTTTTCAAACGGAGCCGATGCCGAAGCAATGTATATTTGGAAAGACGTGGACGGCGTTTACAACGGTGACCCGCGTGTTTTTAAAAATACGAAAAAATTAGATTTTATCAGCTACGATGAAGCCATTGAGATGACGTATTATGGGGCGACGGTGGTGCATCCGCGCACGATTGCGCCTTTGTTGGATAAAAAAATTCCGTTATTTGTTCGTTCGTTCCTAAAACCCGATGCTTTGGGGACAAAAATTGCCGCCGATACTGGGGGGGGGGCATATCCGCCGATTTTTATGGTAGAAAACAATCAAATGTGGATTCGGATAAAAAATAAAGACAATACGTTTTTGCTCGAAGACCATGTGGCGGCTTTGTATGCGACGTTTGCAAAACATTCGATTTTTGTTAATTTGATTCAGCCCACAGGTGCGGCGTATTTTGTGAGCATCACGAATGCCGTCGAAAAAGTAACGCCCATGTTGACGGAATTGGCGACAAAATTTGAATTAGAAACCCAATCAAATTTAGATTTGTTGAATATAAGACATTATACAACAGCGTCAATTACGCAACTCAAAAAAGACAAAACGATCATTTTTGAAGTAAAAACGCCTTCCATCTATCAAATTTTGGTGAAAAAATAATTGTCAAAAATATTTATTTTGCAAATATATTAAAAAATATCCGCCTTGTGCGTGTGCGCGAGGCGGAGGTTGGAGGTTACGGCTTTCTATATGATTATTGCCTAAATTCAATACATCATGGTTAGACCTCCGCCAAAACCCATATCACTATCGTAATGTGCCGTTAATGATATATTTTTGCCTAAAATATACCGTCCACCAAACATGTATTCCTTATCCGTATTGATCATGAAACTACCTCTCAAACGTTTGCCAAGTGGTATATCTTCACGCATGAGTTGCATACGTAGATTTCCATCATGATAAACTTCGGCTTGTAATTTTACAAGCATCGGTAGTGTGTAATCAAAACCTACGCTCAAAAGTTGCCGATTGTCTTTGGTGTTAATCTTTCCAAAAAGATTTTTTTCTCCATTTATCTTGTCGTCTCCTTCTAGTTTTCGATAACGCCAATCGAAGCCAATAAATGGCATAAACCATTGATTTCTACCGATATATCGCCCAATATGCGTTTCTGTTTCGTAGCCGTGTCTATCGTGATAGCCCAAACGCCACTCTGTACCAACACTCCAACGGGTGTTTTGAAACATCAACATGCCGTCATTTCCATTGGTCGCAAAATCGTTTTCTGCCATAATGTGAAACCGTTTATCATCGGCAAATAATTGGCGTTGCGCTAATTTAGGATTGGGAATTAACGGGTTTGGTACTTGATTTTCATAAGTAAAAACCCTGCCCATGCCTGACATCATGTGGTATAAAATATGACAATGAAAAAACCAATCGCCTTCTACATTGGCGTTAAATTCTAAGGTATCGGTTTCCATTGGCATAATATCCACGATGTTTTTTAAAGGCGCAAAATCGCCTTTCCCGTTTAAAAGTCTAAAATCGTGTCCGTGTAAGTGCATCGGGTGGCGCATCATTGAGCCATTATAAATCACAATTCTAATGTTTTCACCCTTTTTTATTAATATTTTATCCGTTTCGGACACCACTTTATTATCCATACTCCAAACATAGCGGTTCATATTGCCCGACAATTCAAAGCGTAATTCTTTTACAGCCCCCTGACCCCCAAAGGGGGAAATTGGCAACGTTGTTTGAGTAGGTGATTTAAGCATCGCATAATTTAAAGTCACAATATCAGAAAGGGCATTGGCATTGTATTTATCCTCATTCGCTGGCGTATCTTTCATGGGCATATCCATTTTAGACATATCGTGTTTAGCCGTTTTTTCAGGTATTGCGCCCGTAATTTCGGGGTACATCACGACATTCATATCCATTTGGTTCAAACTCATACGCATACCCATATCGTCTAAATTACCATTCATTTTCATCATATCGTTCATCATTTGCATACCTTCAAAATATTTGAGTTTAGGTAAAGGCGTTGTAGTCTGTTTTTCCCCATTTCCCAAATATATTGTGGCAGATTTTGTACGGTCTTCCGAAGTTGCCAAAAATCCGTAGGATTTATTGTCGGGAATAGTCACGATAATATCATACGTTTCTGAAACTGCAACGATTAATCTATCCACCTCAACAGGTTCAACATCGTTGCCGTCACTCGCAACAACGGTTATTTTTCCGCCTGCATAAGTGAGCCAAAAATAGGTAGAAGCCCCACCATTTGAAATCCGTAAACGCACTTTGTCACCCGCTTTGAATTGTGATAATTGGCTGTCATTTTTACCATTGATTAAAAAGTAGTTGTAATACACATCGCTTACGTCCATAGCGTTCATGCGTTTCCATTCGTTCATAACTTTGGTTTTCAAATAGCCTTGTTTTATCGCTTCTCCGTAACTTTGAGTCGTGCCTTTTTGGATAGCAAACCAATCCGAAGCATTGTGCAACATTCGGTGAACATTATCGGGGTTCATGTCTGTCCATTCACTTAAAACAAGTGGAACAGTCGGTAAATCATCAATTCCCTGCCTTAAATTAGGCGCACTTGGAGCTTTATTCATCACAAAATTGCCATACATCCCAATTTGCTCCTGCAAACCCGAATGACTGTGATACCAATGCGTACCATGTTGAATAATTGGAAATTCATATACAAATGTTGCGTGCGGCTCAATTGGCATTTGGGTTAAATTGGGTACACCGTCGTATCTATTGGGCAAAAACAAGCCGTGCCAATGCAATGACGTACTTTCATTGAGTTCATTATGGGCGTAAATCACGGCAGTATCGCCCTCAGTAAATTCAAGCGTAGGCATTGGAATTTGACCATTTACGGCAATCGCTCGCTTGTTTTTGCCCTTAAAATTGACAATTGTATCTCTGATATAGAGGTGATAGACCACTTTTTTGCCTTGATACTGGGGGGGGGCAATTGCAGCCTTTTGAGTTGTTCGCAAAAGGGGCGGTTCTAAATGTTGCGCTAAAAGGCTTTGAAATATCGTCAAAAGCCCAATTACGAGTATTATTTTAATATTTATCATTTTATCAAATTTTCAAGATTTTTAAATTCTTCGTTAGCGTGGCGACGATTTGATTGTTGTTTATTTTTGCCAAACACAAAAGTTGAAATAAACCAATCAGTTAAGCCCGTTATTTTCTTTTTAAAACCGATTGACAACTCATGCGTAACGAGTGTACCGTTTGGCGTTTCGTCAAAAGTGAGTGATAAATAAAGGGGTATAAAATATTGGGCTTTCATCACAATCTTATGATTTTGAACCAATTGCACGACTTCCCAATTGTATTTTACTTTGAGTTTATCCATTTTTTCACTGAAAAAAAAGACGCTTCCCAAAGTATCTTTTGTTTGTTTAATGATTTTAAAATCTTTATGTTCCGTCGGATGCCAAGCAATGTATTTGGCTTTGTCCAAGCTAAACATAAAGTCATAAATCTGTTGTGGTTTTTTGCCCAAAACCTCAATTTTAGTCACATAATTTGTCATAGAATGGACATTGAGTGTTGCCAATAAAAATACTATTGGCAACATTTTTTGATAAATATTTTTTTGAATAGCCATTTTGAAAATTTTATTTTAAAAACGATTAAAAGCGTAGTCAAAACGATTGATTTTGACTACGCTTAATAAAAAATTATTTTAACGTCTCTTTGACACTCCCGCAAGTGAGCATTTTTTTGCCATAATAAGGGTTTTTTACTTTATCCTCTTTGCTCAACCAATACGCTCCTTTACCGTCATTTGCCATTGGGCAAAATTGGGAATAAGCTGTTTCTTCATTGATTTTCAATGTTTTAACAAGCGAAGTCAAGTTATTTGAAAGGCTCATAAAATGCTCTCGTTGGTGGTCAATTTTCCCTGCATTGTCGCCAATATGCGCTGCATCAGTGTCTAATTTTTTAGCGACTTCATCGTAGGCATTGCGTTGTTTTGCCGTCCAATTTTTTGTTTCGATGCTTCGCAAAGCGGTTTTCATTGCCTTGCCTTTTTCAGCCGCCAATTTTGCATTATCCGCCACTAATGCGTCTTTTAAAGCATAATAAGCGGATAAAACAGGTGCAAATTGGGTTTTCAAATCTACGGTTTTTGCCCCCTCAGTATTTTTATCCATTTTTGACATATCATGCCCTGCATGAGCGTCAGTTTTGGTTTGGGTTTCCACTTTTCCTCCCCCCCCAGTATTTTCCGCCATTTTAGGCATATTTTCAATATTAGGCGTTTGAACCGCCATATACAACGGACTTTGTAAAGGAATTTTAACAAGCGTATTTTCCCAAATCAAATTCAATGACGCATCACCATTAGGCATCATGTCATTAATTTCAATGGTAAAAGTTTCATAAAAACGGTCTGTTTTCATGGATTTTGCTGGGAAACGATGCACGTCTTTTTGAGTATCATAGCCGCCTGTTCCGTGTAGCGATACATCAGAATTAAGAACAATTGTCCAATCATTAGCAGTTGGGATACTAAAAAGTGAATACTTCCCCGCGCCTAATTTTTTGCCACCAATAATAACATCTTCTTTCAAAGTTAAAATGGTACAATCGCCTGCGCCTGTCCGCCAAAGACTGTCAAAAGGCACAAGCCCACCAAAGATTTTACGCCCTCTTGCCAACGGACGGGCATACGCTACTTGAATTTCACTGCCGCCAAATTGCTGCGTAAATGCCGCTTCTGGGCTTGGTGTAGGTTTTTTAGTAGTCTGTTGCGCACTGGCAAAACTTGACAAGAATATTAACACATTGACTATCAATAATTTTTTCATTTTTTTTAAATTTAAAATATGTGAAAGAGTAAAATTGAGAGGTGTATTATTTAATCACACCCCTCAATATTTTTGTCAGAAATACGACTTTATTTAGTCTTTATGCTCCAAAGCCATGCTGCACTTTGGGCATTTATCGCCTTCTTTTCCCGTGACTTCGGGGTGCATCGGGCAGCTAAAAACGTGAGCGTGCGACGTATCGCTTCTCACTTCTACTTTAGCTTCGGGCGTATTTGCCTTAGCTTCATTGGACTGATTTTGTTTTGTTTCGCCGCCACAAGCGACCATAAAAAGCACGAAAACGATAAAAAGAATACTATTTTTCATTGTTGAAAATTTTAAAATGTGAAAATATACCCCCCCCAGTATGAAAGGGGTATATTGGAGAAAATTACGGTGCAATCGTGATAGTTACCGATTTTGAATCCGATAAGGTTTTAGCCTCATTCAAAGCAGTTAATTTCACGGTAAACGTACCCACTTTGCTGTAAGCGTGGGTGACGGTTGTTCCCGTTGTGGTGGCGGCATCACCAAAATCCCATTCTTCATGGTGGGCATCGGTTGAGCAACTTGCGAAAGTCAAAGAAGCACCAACTTTTCCCGTTGTGGGATTGGTGGTTGCCAAACACGCTACGGGGTTCGCTTTTTTGCAACTCGTAACAGTGATAGTCGCTACTAAAGCGAACAAAAAGAACACTTTTTTCATCGTTAAAATGATTTTAAAATTAATAAATTATTTTATTTCAAAATTGAGCATCATACCGTCGTCTTCATGTTCGAGGTTGTGGCAATGCAATAAAAACAACCCTTTTTCATTAGGAAAACGCATAATAACCTTTACTTTTTCCCCTTTTTTGACCAAAACGGTATCTTTCCAACCTTTTTCGTAAGGCTCAACAACGCCGCCTGTTCGTTCAATGACTTGAAACTGAACACCGTGAATGTGCATCGGATGCGGGTCGCCACCAACGGAATTATCAAATTCCCAAATTTCAGTTTCTCCTGCCGTTACCGTTTCGTCAATTCTATCCATTGAAAAAATGCGTCCGTTAATGGTGTGGGTTCCTGCCATGTGAGCCGCACCTGCGGCAACCATGTGTGCAGGTGGCAAAGCAAAAGCCCGAGTGCGTTTGGCATCGGCAACATTAAGCGGTGTGACAACGGAAAGATTTTGTGGAACGGTGAACGTTTCGGCTTCTTGTGTCGCCACTTTAAATTTTAGAACTTTAAAAGTCTTGTCGCCATGTTCGGTTATCGTATTGGCATTACTTTGAAGGAAAACCTCTGTACCAACAGCCATTTTACTAAAATCAATTAAGATATCCAATCTTTCGCCAGGCGATAAAAGGGCGTGGGTCAAATCAACGGGTTTTTCCAACAAACCGCCGTCGTTGCCAATAACGGTAAAACTTGCCCCATTCGACAACGCCAAATCGTAGATACGCCCATTTGAGCTATTCAAAACCCGAAAGCGATAAAACCGTGTTTTGACGTTCAAAAAAGGCGATTCTGTGTTGTTTACAAGCAATTTATCGCTCATATAGCCGCGCATAACGTCCGTTCCTGTTGGGTTATAATTTAAGGACGCATCTGTATTGAAACGTTTGTCGGATAAAATCAAAGGAATTTCCCTATCAGCCGAAGGCAGATTTAAAGCTGTTTCCTCAAGGTCATTGACAATAAGCATACCCGCCAAACCCATAAAAACCTGTTTGCCTGTTTTCATGTGCGGATGTGGGTGAAACCAAGTCGTTGCCGCCCTTTGATTAATCCCAAACGCATAATTAAGCGTTGAACCTGCGTTAGCCACGTCTTTTGGGTGTCCGTCCATATTCGCAGGTGCCAATAAGCCATGCCAATGAATATTACTTTCTTCTGAAAGACTATTTTTCAAATTGACATTAAAAGCATCGCCTTTATTGACCCGAATGACGGGTATCCCACCGTTATAAAGCAAAGCGTTGGCAGTCGTTCTACCTTTCAGAAGCGTGCTTGCACCTGTTTTGGCTTCCAAAGTCAAGTTTTGAGGGCTTAAAACCGTTGGGATACTGAGGGGGTTATCAAAACTACCTTCGACAATATTAAGCACGGGTTCGGTAACAGCTGTATCCATTTTCATACAACCTAATAGTGTTGCCAATGTCACCAACGACAAAGCAACAAATGATTTAGCTTTACTAAACATTTGATAATCAAATTTTTATACAATAAAAAATAGTTAAAATAAGGAAAATAAAGATAGACCTATGGCTATCAAATGGAAAGGATGATTATTGGCGGCTGCCAAATGTCATTAACAGAAGAAGTTACAAATGCCTGTGTGTAAAAGAAATCATTTTTAGAAATGAAAACAGGCAAAGGACTTGAAATATCAAGTATAAAAAGTTTAGGTAAGTCGGCTAGAACGGTTATTGAAACAGCGCAATCGCAATCGCCGTCACCGCAGCAGCCTTTTTTTTGTTTTTGTGTATCTGATGTATGTTTTTTACAACACGTGTTTTCGCAATTGCTTTTAGAGTTTGAATATGTCTTTTTACAACACGCTTTTTGGCATTTTGAAACAGCGTGCTGCACCTCTTTTTTTGATTTGCTTTTGTCACCACACGCCCACGCAGAGAAATAAGTTGCTGTCATGAACACGAACAACAAAGCAATTTTAAGCGATATGGAAAGCATTTTCTTCATCCTACTACCAAACGTAGAAGTAAGTAAAAAGTTGCATTTCATGGTAGTTTATTTTTACATTATATTTTTTGAATATTGATTATCAATTTCTGTTTTTAATTTTTACCTTTTTTTAAGGGCTTTAGGGTTCATGTGTAACAAACCTAACCTAATCAAATATAACGAAACGAAGATAAGATTTATTTACAAAAATGTACTCATTCCGCAAATCCACCAAATGTTTTTTCGTTTTTTTTCTGAAAAAATAAAAAATATTACAAAAAAGCCCTTTCGCACGTGCGAAAGAGCTTTGGATACTGGGGGGGGCATTTTTTTTGCCTTAATTTAGCGTTGGAGGGTTGTTTTGATATTTTTCAATGATTTCATTCACCTGTCCAATAGATGTTTTAGCGATTCGGGCTATCTGTTCCGTTGATATTCCGTCTTTATACATTTCAATAACAAATACGCGATAGTCGTATCTATTTTGCCGTCTTTATACGAAGTATCAATGACATTTTTCAAATCTCTATACGATTTTAAACTGTCGTGATACGCTTTAAATCCAAAATCCGTAAAAGGATTGATGTATTTTTCTCTTATCATCATTTTATCCTGTTTTGCTACAAAAATAAATCATTTTTCTGAAATTTGACTTATTTTTTGAAAAAATGGCATTTTATACTGGGGGGTATCCTCAATTCTATTTTTTTTGAATGAATTTTGAAAAAAAATAGAATTATTGATGATAGATTGCAGAATTTTTACGACTTTTGCGCCGCTTTTTGATAATTTTCTTTTGATTCAATGCAAAATAGTGTCGATAATACTACTGATTGGCAAGGCTTGAAAACCTTGTTAGACGTTCCGAAAGATATTCTAATTACGTCTCACCGCAACCCAGACGGCGATGCCATAGGCTCGTCTTTGGGGCTTTATCATTTTTTGATTCAGCAGGGACACAGTATTAAAGTTGCTTTTCCGTCAGAATATCCAACTATTTTTGCGTGGATGCCTGATGCAGATAAAATTTTAATTTATGACCTCGAACCCGATGCCGTGAAATCTGCCATCGAAAAATCCGATGTCATTTTTACACTCGACTACAACGCACTCGACCGCGTGGACAAAATGGGCGAACTCATGAACGACCGAATCATGCAGCCTCGCGCACCCACTTTTGTTATGGTGGACCATCACCTTTTCCCCGAACCTTATGCCGATTTTACGCTGTCGGACACGACTGCCAGCAGTACTTCCGAACTTATTTACGATTTTATCCTAAAATTGGACGGAAAAAGTTACCTCAATCAAAAAATTGCGGATTGCCTCTACACGGGCATTGTGACCGATACGGGTTCGTTTCGGTTCTCGACTTCGCCAAAATTGTTTCGCACCGTTGCCAGTTTGTTAGAACTTGGCATCGAAGATTTTCGCTTGCAGGATTTGATTCACAATCAGTTGCCCGAAAAAAATCTGCGCTTGTTGGGCTATTGTTTATACAGTCGAATGGAAATTTTGGACGAATTTAAAACCGCCATCATCACGTTGACCAAGCAAGATTACGAAACTTTTGACATTCAACGCGGCGAAACCGAAGGCATTGTCAACATGGCATTGACGCTCAAAAATGTTCACATGGCGTGTTTTATCACCGAACAACCGACCATCGTGAAGTTGTCGTTGCGCTCGAAAGGCGATTTTGATGTGCAAGAAATTTGCCGTCAATATTTCAAAGGCGGCGGTCATAGAAATGCGTCGGGCGGCGTTTCGTACATGGGCTTGCGGGCGACGGTGACAAAAATAAAGGAAATTTTGCCGAATTACAAAGATAAATTAAACGAAAAATGGTAATTTAAAAATCCATCTTTTTTTTAAATATTTTTCACTAAAAAATACATTTTATACCGAAATATACTGGGGGGTAGCTTTTTTGAACCGCCAAAACTTATTTTTAAAAAATTATTAGCTAAAAATTAAAAGAAATGAAAAATTTAGGAAAACTGTTTTTACCCACTTTGGCAGCCGTTTCTATGTTGGCATCTTGCGCTCAGAAATCGAAAAATGGCGATTACGTGCTTTGCAACGTAAAAGTAACGTGTGATAGCGAAGTGATGATGGACACCAACGATGAAGGTTGTCCAGAACCTACCATTTTGCCTGTTCATGGCAAAGAAAAATTAGACTCGATGGGCAACACGGGCATTCCGCGTTTCCTCGCAGAAGCATTGTTGGACGTTAAAAAAGGTGACATCAAAACCATCGAAATGTTGACCGACACGATGAAACAAAAACCTTGTGACGGTAAAAAAATTACTTATACAATTGAAATTGTAGAAGTGGTGAATAAGAAAAAATTGGACGAAATCAACGAAAAACGTCGCGGTCAAATGGCTACGATGCAAGATGTGATGCGTGCAAATGGCGAAAAAATTCAAGCAACGTTGAAAGCGGCTGCCAATGATTCGGCTGCTGTTGTCGGTCGTTTGAAATCAGTTTCGGATATGATGACCAAATATGCGGCGGATTATACGTCTGGCGCATTGAAATCACAAATCAAAACCACCAAATCGGGTCTTGAATACATCATTATTGAAGAAGGAAAAGGCGCAAAACCTGCGGGTGGAAACGTGGTTTCGGTTCAATATTATGGTTGTTTGACAAACGGTTCTATGTTCGATGCGTCGTTCAAACGTGGTCAGCCGTTTGCGTTTGCTTTGCCGTTGCGCAAGGGCGAACAGCCGCAGGTGATTCAAGGTTGGGACGAAGCGGTGCGTTTGTTGCCAGAAGGTTCGACCGCTTTGGTGATTATCCCTGCAAAATTGGGCTACGGACCAGAAGAAAAGAAAGACGAAAAAGGAAAAGTTTCGATTCCAGCCAATTCTACTTTGATGTTTTATATGAATCTTCAAAATCGTTTTGATTACCAACCATGTCCGAACACGTTGAAACCAACGGAGACAAAAATTGGTGGCGAACCAACGAATCCAAGAAATAGTGCGGAACCAAGGGAACCAACGCAGCCAAATGACGGCAAAAAATAATAGAGAAGAGAAAAAATAAAAATAATATCTTCCCTAAAAACGGTTCGTGCTTGTGTGCGAACCGTTTTTTTTTGAATTTTTTTTTGAATTTTTTGAAAAAAAGGCAAATATACTGGGGGGTAGCATTTTTGGAATTTTTTGGAATTTTTTTTGATTTTTTTTATGTCTCGACATGTAGTTTTGGAAAAATTCCGAATAAAATTTTGAATAAAAAAGGGAGTTAGACGGAATGCTTTGTAAATCAATGAAATCAACAAGATGCTGAAAAAATGAAAATATCAGCAAGAAAATGATACATCTTGAAATTAAAGATTTAGAAAAAAAATATTTGATAATTCTCAAAAAAAATGTGAAAAAGTGCTTTTTTATTTGGAAAAGATTCCTCAACTTTGCACCCAGAACGGTCGAAAAGACGAACTGCATTTTTGAAAAAACTAACCAATATATTTTTTACGGAAACACAATCGGCGTATAGGGATAAAAAATATACGACGAAAAATCATGATAAAAATGCGCTATGAGATACACCACTACACACGCTATTAACAATTTTAAGTAGGAAAATAAGGGCTTCATTGTAATTCGCATGACCGTTATTTCACCTGAAACACTGCTACTTTTACGTTTTCAGACCTTGCGTAAATACTTTTAACGAAGCATTTGCCAACCTATCAAGAAACAAAAGACAAGTACAATTTTTTTATTTTTTTTAAGAGTTTTGACCAATCTTCTTTCGATTTTTTTTAAGTCGAATCCAAGAAGAACTTACAACGCTGACCACTTTCCGAGCCAAAGGGCATATCGGAAGGCATAAAAAAGCCGCTTTAACAGAAGGTTTTTAGGGTAAAAATGATAAAAAAAAGGCATATTTTGGGCATTTTGTTAGTTTTTAGGAAAAATTCAAGCAAAATCGAATCGAACAACAAAAATCAGAACGGCATAAAAAAAACCTCGTGCGTGAGGTGAAAAACATATAAAGTACCATTTTAGATTTTAGGAAAAATTTAAATTGGCAATTAAAAAGATTTACGAAAATGAATGATTTCAGTACAGTATGGAGTAGTTGTTTGGACACCATCCGAAAAAACGTTAACCATCAAAGTTTTAAAACTTGGTTCGAGCCAATTCGCCCCGTCCGCTTGGAAGGGGTTGCGTTGACGATTCAAGTTCCAAACCGCTTTTTTTACGAATGGCTGGAAGAGCATTATGTAGCATTGTTGAAAACGAGCATCAGACAAGAGTTGGGCGACAAAGGACGTTTGGAATACCAAATTGTCGCCGAACGACCGACCGAGCGCGTGGCACAAACGCAGCCCCCCAGTAAAAACGCAACGCCGCAGCAGCAAAATCAGCGCGTGGCGGCACGTGAGCCAGACCCGTTGATGTTAGACGGCGATTCTATCCGAAATCCATTCGTAATTCCAGGCATTCGACGGATTAAAGTTGACCCGCAACTCAATCCTAATTTGACTTTTGATACTTTCATCGAAGGCGATTGCAACCGCATGGCGCGCTCCGCAGGCATCGCCGTGAGTCGCAAACCGGGCGGAACGGCGTTCAATCCGTTGGTCGTTTTTAGTAGCGTTGGTTTGGGCAAAACGCATTTGGTGCAAGCCATCGGCAACGACGTGGTGAAAAGAGACCCCTCCAAAAATGTGTTGTATGTGTCATGCGAAAAATTTGGCAATCAAGTTGTGCAAGCCATCAAAGGAAATGCCGTCAATGATTTGGTGAATTTTTATCATATGGTTGATGTATTGATTGTTGATGACATTCAGTTTTTGAAAGGAAAACAAAAAACCCAAGAGATATTTTTTCACGTGTTTAACCAATTGCACCAATCGGGTAAACAATTGATTTTCACTTCCGATTGCCCGCCAAGAGACCTTGACGGCATGGACGACCGCTTGATTTCCCGCTTCAAATGGGGATTGAGTGCCGATTTGCAAACGCCAGACCTCGAAACGAGAATGGCAATTTTTGAAAGCAAACTCGACCGCGAAGGCGTTGAATTGCCCAATAATGTTGTCGAATTTATTTGCTACAACATTCAATCTTCCATTCGCGAACTCGAAGGCGTGTTGGTTTCCCTCGTCGCCCAATCTTCTATGAATCGTAGAGAAATTGACGTGGACTTGGCGAAAATGGTCGTCAAAAATTTTGTAAAACAAATCAACAAAGAAATTACAGTTGATTTTATCAAAGATTTGGTTGCCGACCACTTCAAAGTATCGCCCGAAAAATTGCGCGGACAAACCCGCAAACGCAGCATCGTTGTGGCGCGTCAAATTTCGATGTATTTGGCAAAAAAAATGACTTCGGCTTCGTTGAAAGCTATTGGAGAACAATTTGGCGGTCGCGACCACTCAACGGTCATCTATTCCCTCAAAACTGTTCAAGATTTGCTCGATACCGACGTGATTTTCAAAGAAACAGTCGTTGAACTCGAACAACGCATCAAAATGACGTTGAATAGCAACTAAAAGCATACCCCCCAGTATATTTGGCTAAAAATCTAAAAAAACTCGACTTTGGAACGTCCAAAGTTGAGTTTTTTTTAAAAATTAGTACAATTATAAAAAACAGTAAAATTGAATATCCATGCGATTATTCGCCAATATTTCTTTTTTATGCTATTATCAAAACTTTTTTTTGAGAATTTCGTTTTTTATAAGTGTCAACTAATATTTTGAATGTTAACAAGCAACTACGAGTCACTATCCTAAATTATAACTATGTCGCAACCTACTATCCCGAAAGGACATCGCTATGCGTTTGGAATGATTGGCAATTGTGCCTACAATGGGCTGATTGACCAACGCGCCAACATAAAATGGCTTTGTTTGCCACGTTTTGATTCGAGTTTCGTCTTCGGAAGTTTGCTCGATGAAGAAAAAGGAGGAAACTTTGCCGTCGAACCAGAATGGGACACTTTCCGCGCCCAACAAGAATATATTGCCAATACGAATGTTTTGCAAACCACTTTTCATTGCGAAGATGGCAGTTTTTGTGTCACCGATTTTGCGCCGCGCTATCGCCAATATGACCGATATTACAAACCGTTGTTTGTGATGCGAAAAATTGAACCCTTGCGCGGTCGCCCTCGTGTGCGCGTGCGTTGCAATCCCGTTGGAAATTATGGAGAAATAAAACCGCAGCGCGTTTTTGGAAGTTCGCACATTCGGTATGAAGGTTTAGGCACGCAAGTCCGTTTGACGACCAATATTCCACTCAATTATGTGGATACTGAAAGCGCATTTGTATTGAACGAAACCAAATATCTCGTATTTGCTTGGGGCGCGCCCTTTGAATTGGAGTTGCATGCGGTGGAAGACGCATTGCAAAAAACAATTTCATATTGGAGAAATTGGGTAAAAGCAACTTCTACCGAACACTTTTTTCAGTCACAAGTCATTCGGTCTATTTTAACTTTAAAACTTCATCAATATCAAGATACGGGTGCCATTATTGCTTCTGCGACTACGTCTTTGACCGAATTTCCTCGCTCTGCCCGCACGTGGGACTATCGTTATTGCTGGTTGAGAGATGCGTATTACACCATCAAAATGCTCGGCGACACGGGGCATTTTACCATTCTCGAAGATTATCTTAATTTCATCGAAAATATTGCCCTCAATGAAGATGGGCGTTTTCGACCGCTATATCCGATTGCATTAGACCACGAACCAAAGGAAAAAAACTTGCCATTGGCGGGTTATTTAAACGAACGTCCCGTGCGCGTAGGCAACGACGCTTATTTTCATACCCAAAATGATGTGTACGGACAGGTTTTGGTCACTTTGTTGCCCTTTTTCTCCGATTCAAGGCTCAACAATCAAGATGCGGCAACGCTCATTAACTTGGTCAGCAATTGTTTGACGCTTATCGAAGAAACCATGAACGAACCCGACAACGGACCTTGGGGACTTCCTTCGGCGCATGATTTGCATTGTTATACGTTTTTGTTTCATTGGGCAGGCAGCAACGCTGCAAAGAAAATGGCAATCCAAATGAATGATGAAACTATGTTGCAACGCGCCGAAAAATTGATTGAACGCGCCGCACAACAAATCGAAAACTGTTTTGACGAAGAAAGAGGCGTTTATACGGCTGCCATTGGTGCCGATGATTTAGATGCAAGCGTTTTGCAACTCGTAAACATGGGTTATCTCGACCCCAACAGTCCACGCGCAAAGCAACACATCAAAGTGTTAGAAGAAGAATTACTTTCTAAAAATGGCATTTTTTATCGCTATCGTTTCACCGACGATTATGGCGCGACGGAATCCACGTTTTTGGTTTGTACGTTTTGGTATGCAGAGGCATTGGCGAAAATGGGAAGCCTCGATGAAGCGCGAAGAATTTTTGAAAATGCGTTGCAATATTCCAATCATTTGGGCTTGTTTTCCGAAGGTGTGCATGAAGAAACGAATGCACAATGGGGAAATTTTCCGATGGCGGATACGCATGTGGCACTCATAAATGCGGCGTTTTCTATTTCTAAAAAATTGGACAAACCCGATTATTTATAACCTAAAAAACTTACCCCCCAGTATTTAGACGCAAAAAATGTCGAAATACTGGGGGGTAAGTTTTTTATTCAATTTTCATAAAATAAAACCAATTAATTATCGTAACTTTGTGCCAAAGAGAAGATAATTAAGGTGTAATAAAAAATAAGAAAAATGACTTTGACGGATAATAAAACAGATTTTTTAAATAAAATAGAAAATGTATTGAATGACGTGCGCCCTTTTTTGCAAGGAGACGGCGGCAACATTGAAATTGTGGACATAACAGAAGACATGACGTTGCAACTCCGTTGGTTGGGCAACTGTCAATCTTGCTCCATTTCTTCTATGACAAAGGCGAGTATTACTCAAATTCTGCAATCTAAATTGCCCGAAATTAAAGCCGTTGAAATGGTTTAAAAACGTTTTTACAAACAGAAACACAACAAATCAAACACATTTTGCCTTAAATTTTGCTCGATAACACAACAGTTTCGCTTGGAAATGGCGTTCCTTCATATTCAAAATCAAAGAACAATTCCAATTCTATTGTCGTTTTTTCATGAACAGTTTTCCCAAACTTAATGCGCCGTAAATCTATGGGATTATGCACCTCATCAAAATAAATAGAGCTTACCAATTCGTCTTTTTCAAACAATAATTCTGTATGACTTGCTATTTTTATTAAGCGTTCTGTTGTAAATTCTAAACAACACGTAAATATTTGTTGATTGTATTTAAATGGCTTAAACAGCAATACGATTTCTGTTTTATCCTCATTTCTATTAATGCTTAAAGTCTTTAAAATTAACTTTGATGCTGAAAAAGCATTTGTTAAATCCAACTTAACTTGTTTTAGCTGTTTTATTAATACATTTTCATCTTGTTGATACAATGCGGCGGGCAAAATGCCGTGCGCAAACTGTTCATAAAGGTGTTCAATCTCAATAGAAGTTGCCACAACGCCCTGTTGCCAAAGTAAATACAATAAGTTATAATTATTGACATAATAAACAAACTCAATAGGCGGTCGTCGTCCGTCTGTTTGTGTTTCTGACAACACAGACAGGTCTATTTTTTCTTCAATTCCTTGCAAAATTACCTTTTCATCGCCGCTTACGACGGCTTCAATAAACGCTTGTTTTTCTATTGGCATTGCTGATTTCTATTTTATTATTTTTTTCCAAAAATAGCTTAAAAAATGATACCCCCCAGTATATTTCCCCTTTTTTGACGTATTTAGCTATTCTGTTTCAAATTTTATGCTTGAAACTTGATATTTTGTTAAGATTTTATTGATTTCATCTTCAAAAAATTGCTTTCTTCCATCTTCTTTAAAAATAATGCTGTATTGTTGTGCATATTTTTTGATGCGCGTTTCATCTTTTTGAATGGCTAAATAAGCAAACAATTCTCGCCAAAAATAAGTCATTTCCTGAATACACAAATCCACTAAATCATCATTAGATTTTATGTTGTTATAAAAAGAAATTGCCTTTTCTAATTCATTAATTACTTTATTTGCGATTTCTGTTTTGTGTTGTTCATGGTTCGATAACAACTCAAATTCTTTGTTGTTTGAACCTGACAAATGATTGATTCTATTTTGATATAAACACTCATATTCTTTTGGATTGGGCAACACATTTTCTCCAATTGTGTGTATCACTGTTTGTGAATAAATACCACAATTAATAAAAAAACCAACCCAATCAACAGAATTGTATTTGTTTTTCTGAAAATTAAACATAAATTTCACATCACCTTCTGTTTTATAAAAATTAAGGTTTTGTTTTTTAAAACCGTGTTTTTTTAAATAAGGCGCAATGTGTTGTTTAATAATATCATCAAAATTTTCAAGTAAGCTATAAGCCATTTTATTATCTTTTTTAAGTGTAGAATTCTATTTGTGTAATAACTTTTTTAAACGTTCTATTTCTGCCAAAAGAAACGGAATATCTTGTCGCGCATGTGCAATAAACTCATTGTCTGCGTGTGTTGCGCCCATGATTTCGAGGTCTTCTCCTCTGTTTTCATTTTTCCAATCGTCTCTATTTGGCACATTGGTCATAATAAAACTACTGCCCGACGTATGGTCGCGTCCTTCTAAAAAATAATACCAATTTCCGCCAGCTGCCGCATACAAACGGTTTTTTATGGCAATTATTTCTTCATCTATTTGTGTCCAAGACATTTTTTGTTCAATTTTTTCTGTTTTTATGTCAATAATCATGTCTTTTGGTTGCCAATGTGGACTGTAAATAGCATGTATAAAATTTTGTTTTACGGCTTTAAGTTCAATAAAAGCATATTGCGTTTCAAAAATAGTGATTTGACTTTTTTTAAGGTCATAACAAGCGATTTGTTGCATCAAATTGCTTTCTATGCTTATCCAAATTGGGAAATAAACTTGATGGTTATTTTTCCAAACCGCATTTCCCGTGTTGCGTTCGTGTAACAACAGCGAAAATGACTCCCCCCCAGTATTTTTAATAGAAATAGGGCAATAATAAGCTCCGCCCATGCGCTGTTCTTCTAATTCACCAAAACAAATTACGTGTTTTTTATCAGGTGAAATAATGGTTTTGTTTTGTTCCATATTTTCTATTTTAGCTTTTTTATTATCTTAATTTTATTTAAAAACAACAATTATGAATGATATAATTTAAGAAATGTAGTTATCCAATTTTGAACGTCTTTGTCGTTTTCATCAATATTATTTCCTAAAATAGCGTTTGATTTTAGCTTTCTATTGATGTATTCCTGTGCATCAAAACACTTATCTGGAAAATCAGCTTTGAAATTTAAAGCAGCGTGTTTGTTTAAGCCAACAATAAAAATATTATTGATTAAATCACTTACAATTGCCCAATCTCCGTTTTCGCCATACCAAAAAC